>DATHFS010000511.1:0-3615 GCA_035317975.1 Cyclobacteriaceae bacterium
GTATCGGCAATCTCGAAAATTTTGGAGATGACATCTTTCTCCTGTACGACCAGCGCTGCGAACTGGGCCAGGCGGACCGTTGGAAAATTGGCAGGGCGCAACCTCAGAAAACGCCATTGTGCACGCTTAAGTTTCCTGGCGGGAAGACTATATTTTTGACTTAAGAGGGTATACTCACGCCGCAGCAACTGATAGTATTTGTCGCCTATGGGCATATCCAGGAAACCCGCCTGACCAAAAAGCAACGCTTCAATTTGAATCTGCTTGTCGGCGTGTTTCAGAATGGTCTTATACGGGAGGGATTGTGCCAACTGCGAGAAGGGGTCGTTGTTGACTTTAAATCCAAAATTCCTGGCCAACAGTATAAAACTCGTTTGCTGCCAATCGCCGTTATGCTGGTTCAGGATCTCTACCACCTGAGCCGCTTTGGCTTCCAGTCGCTGTAGTAATGTTCTGTCCAGCATGGACCGTTTTACCAGCTCCCCGACGTGGGGAAATGATCTTTTACAGGGGATGGCAAAAGAGGTGTTGACCAGTTTCTTATACTGTGTGATCAGGGATTCATCCACACGGTCTTTGAGTTCGAGGGTGGGCAACAAAGTTTTGTCTAAACGATAAATGGGTTGATCGTTTTGCCAGACCACGTGGAGTATCACGTTTTCATAAGCAGGGTCCAGGTCATGCCGGTGTTCCATCCAGCCGGACGACCTGGGGTGGATCTCGACCGAGCCCACCCAGTCGATTCCATCGATCTTCACTTTGGCGTTGGAGAAATCGGGGCCTGCATGCGTATTGCCGATCCCCGGCTGGAAAACTTCAATCTTTTCCCCGCCGGATGTTTTCAGTTCCACTTTATCAAAATACTGGAACTGCCAGATATAACTTATAAATCCTTCGTGCACGGGTAATTTTAAAATTGGAGATTTAAAATTGGGGAGTCCAACCCGAAATTGGAATTCTACCTTGTACGGTTTTCCAGACAAATTTGCCCCGCCTTCGATGGTGTTTCCATAGGTCAGCCCGGGCAGATTGATTTCTTACAACGAGATCGGCATTGAAGGGGAAAATTGGCCCCCGCCCTTGTTGGTGTTGTGCGTTGGGGTGCGCGTGGGATCACCAACAAGCACACGGAGCTTAGGCTCGCTCTATGAAGTGAGGATCCTGGATAACGTACCGTGCTCAAACGCTTGTTGGTGTCCCCGCCCTCATCCCTCCGCAAACACCAACAAGGGCGACAGGTGTAACAATTAAACCGGGATCCCGGCTCATGCGCAAGCAGCATTTCATAGACGGCGGGTGCGTGGCCGGGATGACACCGAAAAAAAATCGGGATAGCCACTTTCATTTTGTGATATTGAATTTTGAATTGTCCAGGTGCTGACTCATCAACAATTGAATCTTCTTCGCTTCCCTTCCAGCGGCGTCAGCAAAGTCTTTACCGCCCGAGGCATAAATAATGGCCCTGGAAGAATTCACCAGCAAACCACATTCCTTATTCATCCCTGATTTCGACACTGCTTCCAGGTCACCGCCTTGTGCGCCAATACCCGGGACAAGGAAGAAATGATCCGGCGCCAATTTTCTGATTTCCGCCAGCGTATCGGCGCGGGTCGCCCCGACGACATACATCAACTGATCGGGATTAGCCCACCGCTGAGACCGGAGGATTACTTCTTCATATAATTTTCTTCCGGAATTAGATTCCAATAATTGAAAATCGGCACTACCCGGATTAGAAGTGTGCGCCAGCAGAATGACCCATTTGTCTTTGAATTCAAGGAAGGGGCGAATGGAATCCTCGCCCATGTACGGGGCCACCGTAACCGCATCAAAGTTCATTTGCCGGAAGAACGTCTTCGCATACAAGGAAGAAGTATTGCCAATATCTCCGCGCTTGGCATCGGCTATCGTAAATATATTTTTTGGAATGTAGTCCAGGGTCTTTTGTAAACTCTCCCACCCCTTCGGACCGAGCGCCTCATAAAAAGCGATATTGGGTTTGTAGGCTACACAGTATGCGCTGGTGGCATCAATGATCTGCTTATTGAATTCAAAGACGGGATCAGAAAACCGGAGTAAGTCTTTTGGTATTTTCTCAAGATCGGTGTCGAGGCCTACACAGAGGTAAGACTTTTTCTTCTTGATTTGGGCAACGAGTTCGTCGCGGGTCATGGGGGTTACTGGTTTCAGGTTTCAAGTTACAGGTTAAGTTGGTGCCAACTTTCCAGGTAAACACCCAACCTGTAACCTGTAACCCGTAACTGATTCTAGTTCCTCAAATCAATCGGCTCCACACCCGGATATTTTTTGGGGTCGAACAGGAAGTAGTCGTCATCGATTTTGGCATTCGGTGTAAAGTGGGTGATGGTGTACTTATACCGGTTGCCGGTCTTGTCAAACATGGTAAAACTTTGAACGCTCTTGTCTTTCTTCGCTATCAGCATTTTGATTTTGAAGTATTGGGCATCTCTTTTTTCAGGAACCAAATCGACGGCATCGCAAGGAACACCCGATTCCGTCACCTCATTGAGATAGAGGTACTTATATCCTTTTTTATACATTTCATAAAACTTGGAAGGATTCACATCGTCCGAATTGGAGTCCGCGTTGTCGATATTCACTTCTTTGGCTTCCGGCAGGTAGGTCCAAACGGTGACGCCATTGTTGATGACTTCCTGCTCGGGGAGCACCAACCGGAATTTGTCGCCTTTGACCGTCATCTTCCCTTTGAATTCTTCATTTATTTTGTCCGTTTCATTCGTGAGCGTGTAGGAGAAATTCGCTTCGAAAGCAGGAATGGCCTTGTACTTCTTGCTCATGGCTTCCAGGATCTCCAACGCCTTGGGGTCATACTGGGCAAACCCGATATACCCGGAGAATGCCAGCAATACGGCTAAAACGATTTTTTTCATCGCGACAAAATTAACATTAAGATTGATTATGCCTTTCTTTTATGTCACTCAATAATTGATCCAAACTCATTTCGTCCTTTATCAGGACCTCCCGGGCCTTAGACCCCTCAAACGGCCCTACAATCCCAGCCGCTTCCAATTGATCAATCAGCCTTCCGGCCCGGTTATATCCCAGCTTTAGCTTTCGCTGAATCAGTGACGTACTCCCCTGCTGGTGCCTGACAATCAGGCGAGCTGCTTCTTCGAACTGAGAATCGCGCTCCGACAGATCGACATCAGAAGGGCCCCCTTCGTCACCCTCGAACTCCGGCAGAAGGTAAGCCGATTCATAGCCTTTCTGAGCGCCGATAAATTCACAAATCTTCTCCACTTCCGGGGTATCGACGAATGGGCTCTGCAACCGGATAATATCGGAACCGGCCGACAGCAGCATGTCTCCCTGACCGATCAATTGGTCTGCACCGCCCGTATCCAGGATGGTCCTGGAGTCCACTTTAGAGGTCACACGGAACGATAACCGGGCGGGGAAGTTGGCTTTGATAACACCGGTAATAACATTTACAGAAGGGCGCTGCGTGGCGACCACCAAATGAATCCCGATGGCGCGGGCCAACTGCGCCAGCCGGGCAATGGGAGTCTCTATTTCCTTTCCGGCGGTCATCATCAGGTCCGCCAATTCATCAATGACCAGCACGATATAGGG
>DATHFS010000512.1:0-5874 GCA_035317975.1 Cyclobacteriaceae bacterium
AAATGAAGTCGCCAGTTATGATGAGATTGCGAAGAGAAATTACAAACAAGAGGTTACCACTGGTTTGGTAAACTGCCCTGTTGTACCGGAAGGTTCTACAGCAGCGCTGCGCCTTAACGGTGAGTCCACTAGTTTAATCCGGGGCTGGTACAATAATAAGGTCGTTTTCTATTTTAGTTTTGGTGAGAAGGCACTCGTTACGTCCGGAGGACACGTACCCGCCTCTACGATTTACGTAAGCTTTGTAATTAACCCAAGCAGCGATCCGGCCAGCGGCCCGGCATCTGGTTTTTTAACGGAGACTGGATCAGCTCAAACACATAATGTTGTAGCTACTTTACCAAGTGATGCGAGCTACTCTCCTTTATGGGTTGTTGATGCTTATACTAATTCGAGCTTTAGCTCGGTTACTAATCTTTCTACAGCTCAAGCTGCTCCCTCAGTAGGTCAAGCACTCGCAATTGTCAATTGTCCACTGGTTAGTATCAACTAGTCAAGTAAGGGCTCGCCGCTAATAGAATTGGTAGCGAGCCCCTGGTTATGCCTTACTGTTTCTTTAAAAACTAAAATGTAGTCTCTCGTCAATGATAAGAAGCAAAGTAGTTTCTTGGTTGAAGATGGTGTGTAGTATAGTTTCGTCATTATTTATAATGTGCTCGTGTAAGTACGATTCAAGAAATGATATTTTGACAGCTCCTTGCAATACCACTCAAGTTGGGTTCCGTCTCAAAGTGAAACCAATTATCGACAATAACTGCATTGTTTGCCACTCCACCGTAGACGCTGCAGGGGGATTAGATTTTGAATCTTACAGTGGTGTACGTGTGCCTGCCTTAGATAGTCGGTTAGTCGGATCAATCAAGCATTTGTCTGGCTTTGTGCCCATGCCTGAATTGGCTCCAAAGCTACCTGATTGTGATATAATGGAGATAGAAAAGTGGGTTAGTGATGGTGCGCTGGATAATTAATACATCCGTGTTCAAATTAATTACTATTCTGGTTGCAGGCTTTGTAATCTGCGCTCCAGCGTTCTGTCAGGCTTATAAAGGCAAGAATGGTAAAGTGAAATTTTTCTCTGAGGCTCCTCTTGAAAACATTGAGGCTGTCTCGAATGAAGCAAATTCTGTGTTCAAAGCAACTACAGGAGAAGTTGCCGTCCTGATTCCAATCAGGTCTTTCGTGTTTGACAAAACATTGATGCGAGACCATTTTAATGAAACCTACATGGAGTCAAACAAATACCCGGAGGCAACATTTGCAGGAAAACTGGAAGGAGGAATTCCTGAAAATGTAGCTGAGGATAAAGTGGTAACGGTATCCGGAAAGTTGAACCTGCATGGTATAATTAAAGAGCAAAATATTCAGGTTACCCTAAAAACTGATGCCAATGGTTTTTTAAATGTCACGGGTAAATTTAGGATAAGGCTGATTGATCATAAAATAAAAATACCTCGAATTGTATTTAAAAACATCGCGGAGACTGTTGAAGTGTCTTTCGAGTTAAAATTAAGACAGACGGAGTAATGAAATCTTTTACTTTTCTTGCAAGTTTACTATTCCTAACTATTGCGCATTTCCAATTACAAGCTCAAGATGATCTGTTGTCAGACTTAAGAAGTGATCAGAATGTTGATCCGGGATATGTACCCTCTATATTTAAATCAACAAGGATACTTAATTCGCATTCTGTTGAGACTCTTCACAAGGGCAATCTTGATTTTCGAATCTCTCATCGTTTCGGAAAATTAAATTCGGGGGCTTACAATTTTTTTGGACTTGATGAGGCTACCATACGGCTTGGTCTTGAGTATGGATTGACGGATAGGATAACGGTAGGTATCGGGAGAAGTTCTTATCATAAAACGTTCGATGGGTATTTCAAAACAAAACTTCTAAGGCAACGGAATAGTAAAGATGGCGCATTTCCATTCAGCATGAGTTGGTTTTCGAATATGGCAATTAATACCCTTCGTACCGATGATGCTTTGCTGAACGCAAATAAAAGTTATGGATACAGTTATGCGCATCAATTGATTATTGCAAGGAGGTTTAGCCGGTTTTTCTCTTTTCAGGTTGCTCCCATACTTATTCATACAAATTTGGCTGAGACAAACCAGTCAAATGACGCTTTCGCCATTGGGGGAGGAGGTGGGTTTAATGTTTCCAAAAGAATTTCTTTTAACATCGACTACGTTTATAGATTGCCTGATAATCGATACAAGCCTTATACTAATTCTCTTTCACTTGGTGTGGATATTGAAACAGGGGGACATGTCTTTCAGCTCATTGTTACCAATTCGCAAGGCATCATTGAGCAGGTGTTTGTGCCTAAGACGGAAGGGCTTTGGAGCAATGGTGGCCTCTTTTATGGTTTTACTATTTCCAGGCAATTCAATCTTAAGAAAAACAAAGAAAAGTAGGATTGGTGCTGTGAAAAAAAATGTAATTGTTATCAACAAAGCAGGACTTGATCTAAGTAAAGTAGGCTACTACTAAATTAAATTAGACTCGAATGTTATGAGATAGGCTGGTAGGCTGAAGTCTGAACCTCCTTTATCACAATATTCGAGTTGGATGCCAAACAAAATTTCATAGAATACCTCCTTGCTCTTGCATTCCTGTTTCACCTTCGCCAAACATAACATCACCTCCAATTCCCATTCTCATCACACTACCAGAACCGGTGGTGGAAATGATCTATCATTTGGGTTTTCCCTTATACCCGTATTGGTAGGTGAGCGTTGCCATGATGGAGTTATTAGTTGATCCAAACAAAGTTCCCAATCTCGCCTTGCCTAAATTATTGATGTAGGCCACATCAAGGACGAATGGCAATTTCCTTACACTGAAGCCGCAGGTTGGGGAAGATTCATCCAGACCGAATCGCAAGGCGAGTTGTCGGTTCCAAAAACTTTGCTCAAAACCAAGATTGGGAGAAAGGTCGTTTCGCAAGGTGTGGTTTAGCTGATTCGAACGATGACGCAGGTTTGCTCCAATATCAATGAGCGCGCCTTCCCAGACGATAAAAGAAAGGCCAAACCGGTACTCGTGAGCCAGGTTCAATCCTTTGTAAGTGCCGAGATTATCGATCCTCCTTTCATGATCATGGTTGAACAAACCGCGAAAACCGAACAGCCATCGCTTGTTGGGTTGCCAGGTCAACCCAATTCCGCCGGATGGTAACCAACCTGTCACGTACCGGACAAAATTGGCGGGATTATTTTCCTGATTAACGGAGAACTGCGAACGCTCATAGGAAAGAAGAAATCCAACTGAAAATCCGTGCCCCAGTGGTCTTGCCCCCCTGAAGAACATCGCCTGATTGCTGCCATCTCCGGTTACCGATGATGGATTTGTTCCCAGGGCGGGTGATTTTACTTTGAATGTAATGTCGCTGGCATATTGCGATAGCGCCATCACATAAAACACCCAATGACTTTTCAAAGCCGGGCCGTTTACTCCAAGCACCGTAAAACTGAAGTTGTTTTTGGTGGAGTACGATGTCACCCCAACGTTAATCAGGGCGGTGCCGGAGTCTCTCCACGTAAGCGCGTAGTTGCCCCAGGTTGCGCCATTGCCTCCCATGCCAAGCGAGCGAACACCTTTTTTGATTTGGCTCGAAGCAAATTCTCTCAATGATATCTCCGGACTTTGTGACAGGCTTCTAGCGCTCATCAGGACAAAAAAGAATATCAACGTCCCTGGGCCTGGCCCCGGATATGAGCGTATTACTCTACTCAAGTTGGAATTTTATTTAGCGCTTGGTGGCCAGGCATTTGGAAATTTATAAAAAAAATACCTTTAACTGTACATGACTAAGAAGACTGTTTAAGCTGGACATTCCAGAGCTAAAGAGGCGCTTGGTTAAGTATCATCCAATACACCCCAAGCTCTTTTAAAGATTGGAAAAAATTATTGCTGTCGACTGGCTTTACAATATAGCTGTTTACCCCGAGGGCATAGCATTGTTTTATGTCGGGGTCTTCTTTGGAAGAAGTGAGTATGACAATGGGGATCGATCTAAAGTTCGGATCGACCTTTATTTTCTCCAGCACCTGTATTCCTGATACCTTTGGCATCTTAAGATCGAGCAATATTAGCTTAGGGTTTTTTTGAATATCTCGCATGCTATAAATCCCTTGGCCGTAAATAAAATCCAATGCTTCGGCCCCGTCTTCGACATGGTGAATCTTGCTGGTGAGACCACTTTTCGTAAGGGCCCTGATGGTAAGGGTAGCGTCGGCGATGGTATCCTCGGCAAATAAAATTTCGACGTCTTTGTAGTCCATTGCTATTTAATTTAGTCGGTAATAATAGGCAAGCTGAAATAAAAGCATGCTCCATCGTTCAACTTTGATTCTGCCCAAACAACTCCATTATGCCGTTGTATTATTTTTTGAACAATAGCCAGGCCGATGCCAGTCCCCTCGAATTCGCGTTGCGAGTGTAACCTCTGAAAAACTCCAAAAAGCTTGTCATAGTACGTCATTTCAAATCCAGCGCCATTGTCTTTTACAAAATACACGGCGAATTTATTTTCTTCATAGGCCCCTATGTCAATAATGGTTTTTGGTCTATTTCTGGAAAACTTAACGGCATTTGAAATTAAATTAACCCATACCTGCCTGATCAGGGATTCATCACCTTTTGAGGGTGGAAGCACTTTTACATTAAATTCGATCCTGTTTTCAGGATGCTGGAATAATTCCTCCCTAATAGATTTAACGAGAGCCGTCATATCAATTTTTGAAACGATCATCTCTTTTCTACCTAATTTGGAAAATGAAAGTAAATCATCAATCAGAACGCCCATCCTATTTGAATTGTGAATAATGGACTGAAGGGTTTTTACTCCCTCAAGATCAAATTTGTCGGCATAATCTTCTTCCAAAATTTTTGTGAAGCCACTTATGGCTCTGATCGGGGATCGTAAATCGTGTGACACGGAATAAGAAAATGCTTCGAGTTCTTTATTAAGATACTCCAATTCTTTGTTTACGATGATTAACTCTGCTGCCCGACTTTCTTTCTCCACATTTTGGATTAAAAGCTCGTTGTTAGCAATTACCAACTCGGCTGCCCGTTCTTCTTTCTCCTGGTTTTGAAACGCAAGTTCTTTGTTAGCAATTAGTAGCTCTCCGGCTCTTTTTTCTTTTTCTTTATTCTGAAATGATAGTTCTATATTGGCGACTAACAACTCAGCTGCCCGTTCTTCTTTTTCCTGGTTTTGAAATGCAAGTTCTTTGTTGGCAATTATTAACTCTCCGGCTTTTTTTGCTTTCTCTTTATTTTGAAATGCAAGTTCTATATTGGCAACTAACAACTCAGCTGCCCGTTCTTCTTTCTCCCGGTTTTGAAACGTAAGTTCCTGGTTAGCGACAATTAGCTCAGCAGCCCGTCTTTCCTTCTCGCCATTTTGAAATGCAAGTTCGATGTTGGCTATTGTCAACTCGGCTGCCCGTTCTTCTTTCTCCCGGTTTTGAAACGCAAGTTTAAACGTAGCAGCCTCTATTTCCGCCACTAGGTTTGCTTTCTCAATAAAGTGAAGCGCAATTTTTTTGTTGGCAATGATTAATTCATCATTCGAATTCATTTCTTGCCTGCATGGCATCATTAAGTGTAAGTTATAACCGGCCAAATGACAGGGTGTTACCTGTAACACGAAAGTATGTGACCAGGTATCAAAACCACCAGCAAGAATTAGGAGGACAGATGGGCTTCTAAAGTTAACTCATTTTTGCATAATTCCAAGGGTAATGGGAGGAATAGAGAGGAGAATAGTATCCTACTTTCAATAAATAGTAGTGACGAAAATTCTTCCGTCACGTTTTTATAAAACATCCACTGCTCATTTAGTATCGAGTTGTTCTGCCA
>DATHFS010000513.1:0-3381 GCA_035317975.1 Cyclobacteriaceae bacterium
CGTACATACTGGACATGTAAATTTTTTCCCGCAGATCTCGCAGATTTACGCTGAGCCAACCTGCGTAAATCTGCGAGATCTGCGGGAAAAAAATATGAGGATAAGATGAATCTTGACGCCACACTCCGATCCGAAATACAAAAAGCCTTCACTGGTCTTTTTAATCAACCGGCGAATGCCATTCAGCTCCAGCCTACCAACCAGGAGTTTGAGGGATCGCACACGCTGGTTTGCTTTCCCCTGGCAAAGATTTCCAGGAAAGGACCGGAGGAAACTGCCAGGATGATCGGAGACTATTTAGTAGCCCACTCCGGGATAGTAAGTCGGTACAATGTGGTAAAAGGTTTTTTGAACCTGGTCATCTCCGATGCTGCCTGGGGTAAGGTATTTCAGGCAATTTGGAGCAACCCGGACTTTGGCGTGCTTCCCCCCAACGGAAAAGAGATCATGGTGGAGTATTCATCGCCCAATACCAACAAGCCGTTGCACCTCGGTCATTTGAGAAATAATTTTCTCGGTTGGAGTGTGGCGGAGACGTATAAGGCGCTTGGGTATGCTGTTCACAAAGTGCAGATCATCAACGACCGGGGAATTCACATTTGTAAGAGCATGGTTGCGTGGCAGCTCTTTGGTCACGGAGAGACACCGGAAGGCAGTGGCCTGAAAGGCGATACGTTGGTAGGAAAGTATTACGTAGAGTTTGACAGAGTCTATAAATCACAGATCAACGAACTGGAGGGAAAAGGGATAGCAAAAGAAACAGCGGAGAAAGAAGCGCCCATCATGAAACTGGCGGTGGAAATGCTGCGGCAATGGGAGCAGAAGAACCCGGACGTGCTGCAGCTCTGGAAGCAGATGAATAGCTGGGTGTATGCGGGCTTCGCTGTTACCTACCGCCAAATGGGCGTTGACTTCGAAAAGTTATATTATGAATCGGAGACCTACTTACTCGGAAAAGAGGAAGTATTGCGAGGCCTGGAACAAGGCGTATTCTTCAAAAAAGAGGATGGCTCCGTGTGGGTGGATTTAACAGCGGACGGATTGGATCAGAAAGTACTGTTGCGTTCAGACGGTACATCGGTGTACATGACGCAGGACATCGGCACCGCCATTTTGAGGTTTCATGATTTTCCCAAGATCAGTCTTCAGGTATACACCGTGGGCAACGAACAGGAATATCATTTCAAGGTTTTGTTTCTCATCCTGGCCAAACTCGGCCATGCCTGGGCCAAAGAATGTTACCACCTTTCCTATGGCATGGTGGACCTGCCGACGGGTAAAATGAAATCGCGCGAAGGTACTGTCGTGGATGCCGACGACCTGATGGCGGAGATGGTCGAAGAGGCGGAGAAGCAAGCGCACGCGCTGGGCAAGATCGAAGATTTTACCGAACATCAGGTTCATGACCTTTCTGAGATGATCGGTCTGGGTGCCCTAAAATATTTCCTGTTGAAAGTAGATCCAAGAAAAAGGATGATGTTTGATCCGGGCGAATCAATTCAATTGCAGGGACATACCGGGCCGTTCATTCAATACACCCATGCGCGCATCAGAGCGATTCTCCGTAAAGCAAAAGAACTGGGTATACCGCCCGATGCCCCCCCTTTGCCCCCCCTGGAACCTACTGAACGGGAAGTGATCCGACTGCTAAATCTTTACCCTGGTAAAGTTGAAGAAGCTGCACGGGAATACGCTCCCTCCGCGGTAGCGAACTATGCATACGATCTGGCAAGGGAATACAACCAGTTCTACCAAAGCATCCCCATTTTCAATGAGACCGACCTGGCAAGAAGGCAATTCAGAATTGCGTTTTCCTACGTCGTAGCGGAGACCCTTAAGAAAGCCATGGGCCTGCTTGGAATTAGAGTTCCGGACCGGATGTAGTTAGCGGTTGGCACTTGGCCGTTGGCGCCTGGTGGCTTTTGACCACGTTACAGGAGTTGGCCCAAACGCCAGGCGCCAAGCGCTACCCGCCAAATCAACCGTTCGCGTAATCCAAGGGCACCAGAACTTCTTTTTGTTTTACTTTGAAAAAGAGGAACCTTATTTTCGAAGTCTTGTTTACTTACTAAATCAAAACGAGCTTTTATGAAAACCGTAATCCTTTCTATCCTGTTTATTGCAACCAACCCTATGGCAGCTTCCCTTTATGATTTTAAGATGAATTCCATTGAAGGAAAAAAAATTGATTTTGCACAATTCAAAGGAAAAAACGTGCTGATTGTCAATGTTGCTTCTCAATGCGGCTTTACTCCACAGTATGCTGATTTTCAAAAACTGCATGAACAATATGGAAATAAAGTGACCATTCTGGGCTTTCCAGCCAATAACTTCGGAGAGCAGGAGCCGGGAAGCAATGCAGAAATCCAGGGCTTTTGTAAGAAAAACTATGGCGTTACGTTCCAGCTATTTGAAAAAATTTCTGTGAAGGGCGCAGACACGCACCCTCTTTACACCTGGCTCAAGGAGAAGACAGGGCAGGAACCTACCTGGAATTTTTGCAAATACCTGGTGAAGGCAGACGGATCAGTAAAATTCTTTAATTCAAAAGTCCTGCCATTCGATCCGCAAATCATCGGTGAGTTGAATTAATGCTGAACCCGTGAACCGGAACATCATCCCTGCAGACGTGTTACTTGTTTTAATGGCCTTTATGTTTTCATCTTTTTTTGATTCTGGTGCTTCCCCGCAGGATGCCCAGGGCTCCATTTATGATTTCAAGCCCAACGCCCTGAATGGCAAGCCTGTTGATTTTTCACAATACAAGGGGAAGTATGTGTTGATCGTCAACACAGCCTCCAAATGCAAATACACCCCCCAGTATGCAGACCTCGAAAAACTGCACGAGCAATTTGGCGACAAAATTGCCGTGCTCGGTTTTCCGGCCAATAATTTTCTATGGCAAGAGCCAGGGTCAAGCGAACAAATTACGGAGTTCTGTCAGAAAAATTACGGCGTGAAATTTCAGATGTTTGAAAAAGTATCCGTGAAAGGAAAAGACAAAGCCCCCCTGTACAAATGGCTGGAAGCAAAAACCGGTGAAACACCTTCCTGGAATTTCTGCAAGTACCTTGTGGATCCAACTGGAAAAGTGGTTAGTTTTTACAGTTCGAAGGTGAGCCCGCTTGACAATCGGATTATTGGTATATTGAAGTGAGTTGCTGATTACCGTAACTTCTTACTTCTTACCCACCCCGCATGAACGCCTGGCTCTCCGCTTTCCGCCTCCGCACCCTTCCCTTAGCACTATCCTGCATCGGTATGGGGGGATTTCTTGCTGCCGAAGCTGGAAAATTTAACGTCCTCATTTTTCTTCTCTGTTGCCTCACCACGGTTTTCCTTCAGGTCCTTTCCAATCTCGCCAACGATTATGGCGACTCG
>DATHFS010000514.1:0-11635 GCA_035317975.1 Cyclobacteriaceae bacterium
TGAAGTTTTGGTATTTGGAAATTGGATCTCCGCCGAAGTGGTGAAAAGTCCGTTGTATGATCCGAAGGGGTTGAAAGTAAGAATATAATTATAGTGAGAGAAGAAACACCATCCACCGAAGACGAGAATCGGTTGGCAGCCTTGGGATACAAGCAGGAACTGCGCCGAACCTGGTCTGGTTTCTCCAATTTTGCAATCTCATTTTCAATCATCTCCATCCTGTCGGGGTGCTTCACCATCTTTGCCCAAGCCTGGAATAATGGCGGACCGATTGCGATTACGATGGGCTGGCCGTTGATTTCCGGATTCATTTTAATTATTGGTTTTTGTATGGCGGAATTGGCTTCTGCTTACCCGACTTCCGGTGGAATTTACTGGTGGGCGTGCACGTTGGGAGGAGCCAGGGCAGGGTTCTTCACAGGTTGGCTCAATTTAATAGGACTGTTGGCCATAACAGCCTCGGTGGGGTACGGAGCGGCGACATTTTTAAATATCACGCTGGGTTCGTATTCTTCCCATTACACGTCAGATTTTTTACAGGGTGATACTATCCGGCAGCAGTTCTTCTGGTTTGCGGTGATCATGGTGCTCATCACGCTGCTCAATTCTTTCACGGGTCAGATCCTTGCCGTGTTTAACAACATTTCTGTTTGGTGGCATGTGTTTGGGGCGGCATTGATTGTGGGGATTCTTGTCATTACCCCTACCGAACACCAGAGTCTGAAATGGATGTTCACTACCCGCATAAATAATTCTGGCTTCGGCAACGGTAGTATGTTTTGGGTTTATGTCCTGCCATTGGGCTTTTTGCTGACCCAGTATACTATTACGGGCTTCGATGCTTCTGCCAATCTTTCGGAAGAAACACAGGGTGCCCATCTTTCGGCTGCCAAAGGAATCTGGAAATCAATTTTTTATTCAGCCGTGGGAGGGTACATGCTCTTGTTGGCATTCTTATACGGTGCAACGAAGCCGGATATCGTGAGTTCATTCGACCTGGCCATTAACCCGTTTGGCGGTGGTTCAGCCATTTCCATTATATATACCTCGCTGACTCCGGCGATGTTCAAACTGGTGCTGGTTATCTGCACGGCCGGACAATTGTTCTGCGCGACGGCCTGTTTGACTTCCTGCTCACGCATGCTGTTTGCCTTCTCACGCGATGGGGCTGTCCCGGGTCATCAACACTGGGCAAGGGTTAACAAGAACGGAGTACCCGTGAATGCCGTATTGGTCTCTGCACTCATCGGGATGATGATCACCTTGCCCGCACTTTGGAAAAGCCCGAGGGGAATACCCACCGCCTTCTACGCTGTGGTTTCGATTGGCGTCATTGGACTTTATCTGGCCTTCCTGATTCCGATCTGGCTGCGATGGCGGGCGGGTGACAAATTTAATCCCGGGGAGTGGACGTTGGGCAGCAAGTACAAATGGATGAACCTCATCGCTATCGTTGAAATCCTGGTGATCTCTTTTTATTTCATGATGCCTATTGAACCTGCGGCCATCCCCGGAAATGAGAATTTCACTTGGGTAGCCGTGAATTACGCACCCCTTCTTGTGGGCATCACGTTGCTTGTCCTTTGGGTTTGGTGGCACCTTTCTGTGAAGAATTGGTTCACCGGTCCAAAACGAACAGTCCAATAACGTATTCATGAATCAATGGTCGTCGCGATGATCTTCGGAAAACTGTACAACGGCTCCTAACTTGAAAATCAACATGTTGCAAAAGGCTTTTCTAGCGCCTTTTCCCCTCAATGCCGATCCCGTTGTGGCAAGAAATCAATCTACGCGCTGACCTTTGGAAACACCGACGAGGGCGAGAGCGATTTGCAAACCCAATTCTCTGAAAAGATTGAAATCACAAGATGAAACAGCCTGCCCCGATAAAAATCGGGGCAGGCTGTTTCATTTTGGATAGGAAACCGCTTATCCGATTGGCACCCGCCTATTATTTATCCGCGAAAATCTGCGTGATCTGCGGGAAAAAAATCCGGTACCAAATTACCCGCTCAATTTCTGTGATCGTGCAAGCGCACATCGATCTAACCATTCACGGCTGAATGGATCAACCTTTCCAAACCGCTCAAGACTAAACTCGGAAAAATCAAAGGGATTGGACCGGCCAGCCGCAAGTTCGGCGAAAGCAAGGCCTACACCACCCGAAACGGAAACACCGGCACCAACGCACCCGGTCGCGAACAGCAGGTTGCGTACGCCTTTTGCTACGCCCATGGAAAGATTATTGTCGGGGGTATAGCCGCAAAATCCAGCGATGTAATGCGTCAATCCTATATCGTATACGTGCGGGAAGAACCGTGCGAGCCTGGCAATGACTTCGGAAAGGTCATGCATGCCACGATCCTTGCTGAAGGGGAATTGAGTGATGTCGGACGGAATATCATCGGGCGTAGCCGCTAACGATTTCTTTTCGCGGATGCCAAATAGTAAACTTCCCCCTTCCGGCCGGGTGTAAGCCTGGGCATCCGGCAATAACACAATCGGTGAATCGGGCGGGAACAAGGTATTTTTTTCAGTGATCCAGTATTGACTGCGTACAGGCCCCATCGGTAAACCGATTTCAACTTGCCTTGCGAGGAGCGGTGCCCAAGCGCCCGTTGCAATGACGACAACGTCTGCGTACATTTTTCCCTGGGTTGTCTCTACCCCTGCAACCATGTTGCCATCCATGATCAAATTGGATACTTCCGCATCTTGCAGGAAATCGGCGCCTTGTTTTTTGGCACATCGTGCATAGAATGTTCCAAGCAGATAAGGATCACAAAAAGCTTCCCCGGGTAGGAATCCAATCTTGATGGCATCATCCGCTCTTAACCAGGGCGACATCGTATGCGCCTCGCCGGCTGAAATGTAGGATGCGGACTGCTTGAATTCGGACGCCGCCTTCATGAGATCTTCCAGGTCATTCACTCTGTCCGGGCTCGCGGCAACGTGCAAAACACCGACGTATTTCACGCCCATGGATTCACCCAATTGTTTTTCCATTTCGGGAATGGCCCGGTAGGTTTCCAGGGAAAGCGGAATGAAATGTTTTTTTGACCGGATCCGGGTGATTAACGCAGCAGCACGGCTTGTGGCGGCACTGCATAGGGCATTGCGTTCCAGGACGATGATTTTTTTACCGGGATTATTCCGTGTATAGTAATAAGCAATAGCGCAGCCGAATACTCCTCCTCCGACGATAACGACACTCGCTTTTCCGGAGTCCATTTATTTACCAGGGTAAAGAAAATGTCTTTACAAAAGTAAAACTTTTGATGGCTTCGATCACCCCTTCTTTGATGCCCAGGCCCGAATCTTTTATTCCTCCAAAGGGAGAATTCTCAATCCGGTATCCGGGTACTTCATTGACGTTGACGGTGCCTACCTTTAATCCTTTCACGGCTTTAATGATGTTTTGCATATTGTTGGTGACGATAGCGGAAGAGAGACCGTACGCTGTGGAATTGGTTAGTTCGATGGCATCGTCGAGATTCCTGATGGACATGATCGGAGCCAGAGGACCAAACGATTCTTGTACGACCATCTGGCAGGTACGAGGGACGTTGGCAATAACGGTAGGCTCCATGATCGCTCCTGTTCGTTTGCCTCCCAACAAAACCGTTGCACCTTGTTCTACTGCCTTTCTTACTACCATTTCCAGGTAGATGGCTGCAGGCTCGTCGATCACGGTTCCTACTTTGGTTTCTGCTTTCGCCGGATCACCGACTGTGTACTCCTTCGCCTTTTCAACAAAGCGTTTCGTAAACTCTTCGAGAATAGTTGTGTGCACGAGAATCCTTTTTACGGCCGTACACCGTTGCCCTGAATTCCGGAATGAGCCTTCAGCGGCAAGCGTAACGGCAAGATCCAAATCGGCATCTTCCAGGATGATAATCGGATCGTTACCACCCAGCTCCAGGACTATTTTTTTGTAACCGGCCAGTTGAGCAATCTTTTTCCCAACCTCCACGCTTCCGGTAAAGGAGACCAGTTCCACACGGGGATCTTTCACCAACACTTCAGCAACATCTGCTGTAGGTCCAAGTAATACGCTCAGCATGGGACCAGGCAAACCGGCTTCATACAATAATTCCGCAAACCGGATCGCTGTCAATGGCGTTTTTTCTGACGGCTTTAAGATGACGGGCGTTCCCGCGGCGATAGCGGGAATAATTTTGTGCGCCACCTGGTTCAGCGGATGATTGAACGGGGTGATGGCCGCTGCCAGGGATAACGGTTCGCGGACGGTAAAAATCTTTCGTTGCTTTCCGCTCGGTGAAATATCGCATGAAAATACCTGACCGTCGTCTTTCAGGCTTTCCATCGCTGCGAACATCAGCACGTCGTGCGCCCGGCCGACTTCGTAGCGTGTTTCTTTCATACATAATCCTGATTCCGAAGAAATGGTTTGGGCAAATTCTTCTTTTCTTTCCATCAGCAATAAACGCGCTTTGTCAAGAATGGAAAAGCGCTCATACCGACTTAACGTTTTGGTACTACTCAATGCTGCAGCAATGGCCGCATGCGTTTCCTCTTTTCCCGCAAGGGCCACCGTTCCCACCAGTCTTCCGTCGTAAGGGCTGCGGACGGACATGGAATTGGTTGTATTGACTTTCACCCCTGCGATATAGCTGTGGAGATTCAGTGGGGTCGGGTGGGCAGGTCTCACGTCGCCCGGTGCGGTTTGGGTTTGGGTGTTCATTTGTAAGCTTCAGGGTTGAGTCCCGTTTATAGCAAAGTCAAAAATATCAAAATTGCGAGGGTCACCTCCCGCCCTCATCCTATACTGCTTATTCAATGGGTGGGAGATGATAAACGGTACCATTTCTTCGTACCGGCCGCCATGTGAACGCAACGTGCCATCCAGCGCCTTCAGATCATGGTGCTCAGGAGTACGTCCCACGACGACATCGCGGCCCGACAACACGACGAGGTCCCCGATACGATCTTCCGGTTGTTCCAGGATTCTTACGGCCAGGTCCTTTTCATAGACTTCGGTAATACCGGATTGAAGGGAAAGCCAGTTCTTGACCACCTGAATTTTAGATTTGTCGGAAATATGGACTACGACGTACGACCCCAGGGCGCCATGGTGTTTTACATAGGGATCGGTAATCGGACATATAACGCGAAAACCGGGACCAAATTTTTCTGTCAATATTGTTTCTATAAATAACACATTGGGAGAGCCGTCCGGTTTCACTTTCGCATTCATACCATGATCGGCTGTTGCTCCAATGATGGCGCCTACGTTCAGGAGATTTCCAAATTCGGTATCCATGGCCTCGTAGAATGCCAGCGATTCTTCGGTGTCCTGCGCGTACGTATGTTGCATATAATCGGTGAGAGACAAATACAGAAAATCCGAGATGCCTTTTTCGATGAGTCGCACGCCGGCGCGCAGTACAAACAAACTGGCATCGGCGCTGTAGATCGAGGGTGTGGGAAGGCCCAGTGTTTTTTCCGCATTTTCAATTCCGTGTGTCTCCAGTTTTGTTTGGTTTGCTTTTTCTGCGGAAAAGGCAATGCCTTTCAGTTTGTAAGACAGGATGTCCCTCAGTTTTTCCTTGGCGGTGACGACGCCTACCTTCCTTCCGGCCAGGGCGGCTGCGGCAAGAATCGTTTCGGCGCGGAGGTATTCCGAAGAATTCATCATCACTTCCCGGTCTTTGGCCTCATCGTAGAAAAAATTGCCGCTGATGCCATGGACGGCAGGGGAAACTCCGGTAACAATAGACGAATTATTGACATTGGTAAAAGAGGGCAGGGCGCCCCGCGCCATCCCACGGTATCCTTGCTTTGCCATTTTTTTCAAGTTGGGCATACGGTCCTGCAGGAGCGTAGCATCCAGGTATTCATCGGCCGATCCATCGATACAAATGACTACAAGGGGTTTCGCGGAAGGCGTGAAACGGATGCCATTGACAGTAAATGGTGTAAGGAGGATATTCGCCATAATCTAAGAATTGGATCAGCGGCCGAAGAAAATTTCAACCACCCGACCGTGTTTAGCAAATATATACAGTTGTTTAGTATAAATATACAGCGGCTTTGCCGTTTTTTACCAGCGGTCGACGGTAGGAATTACAATCCGCTGCCGGAAACAAAAAAATAAACAACCAGGATGTGTGCTTCCTTTTTACCTGAGTTGGATAAGGTATGCCCCAACCGACCGTCAAAAAACAGAGAGTCGCCTTCTTCCAGGATGTATTTCTTACCGTCGATACGGTATTGAACGGATCCTTTCAGGATATATTTGTATTCGTAGGCCTCTGTTTTTACCAGTCCTGGACGCTTTGCGCCCCGCTTCAGTGTCAGGCTGACAATATCGATGGGCAGGTTATTGATGTCTTTGGTAAGGATCCTTTTGTAGACAAAGCCTTTTGCACTTTCCTTTTCGAAGGGCTGGTATTCCGAAGGTTTCTTGATCATCACTTTGGGGACTTTGGCCGACGGGATGATGTCCTTGAAGAATTCGTTCAGATCGAGATTCAATGCCCGTATAATGCCTAGCAAAACAGGCAACGAGGGGATCGTCCGGTTGTTCTCCACTTGTGAAATAAGTCCCTTGCTCACGTGGGCTTTGGAGGCCAGCTCCTGAACGGTAGCATGCTTTCCCTTTCTGGCCCCTTTGATTTTATTGCTGATCTGTAGGAGGATGTCGTCTTGCATAAATCACATAATAGTAAAAAAATTTTGCGACAAAGGCACGAAGACACAAAAAATGAAAAGAAAAGATAACATTCGGCAGAAAAAGGTAAGAATTCCTTAATATCATTCGTAGCATTCATTTTTTTTCTTGTTCCACCTTGCATCAAAAATACGCTGCATGCCGGTAAGGCCTCATCGTCTTTTCTTCTTATTAAGCAAAAACAGCATAATAAAGAATAAAGAAACGGAAGCCTCCCTAAGCGGGCGCATAAATCTAATAAACCGATTTTGTTTAGTATTACTAAATTTTTATTTACATTTAATTAATTAACCCAATTCCTTATTTCTTAACCCACAACCCTATGCAAAATACTTTACGCAGAAAAAAAGGCAGACTTTTCCCAGACCTGAGAGTAGTCTTGCTTGTCCTTCTCCTGGGGCTCATGACGGCGACGTCCGCTCTGGCCCAGCTCGCCGTAGCCGGACGATTAACGTCCGGCGAAGATCAAAAGCCGATTCCGGGTGTCAACATCCTGATAAAGGGTACGAACACCGGGACGATTACCGATGCAGACGGCCGTTACCGCCTTAGCGTGAATTCTGCGGAGGATATATTGGTGTTTTCTTTTGTTGGGTTTGTCTCCCAGGAGGTTGCTGTGGGAGGACGCTCCACCATTGATGTTGCGCTGGAGTCTGATACAAAGCAACTTTCTGAGGTTGTCGTGACTGCTTTGGGCGTTGAAAAAGATGTGGTGAAGTTGGGATATGCCCAGCAAAAAGTCCAGGGGGCAGATTTGGTAAAAGCCCGTGAGCCCAATCCGCTCAATTCCCTGGTGGGGAAAGTGGCAGGGTTGACCGTCGGTACCTCTTCGGAAATGTTGGGCAGACCACAGTTGGTCCTTCGCGGTGAAACGAACCTATTGATTACAGTCGACGGCGTACCGGTTGTTTCTGACACGTGGAATATCAGTCCGGATGACATTGAGAGCTACACGGTGCTTAAAGGTCCCGCTGCTGCTGCGCTTTACGGTTCCCGCGGTCAAAATGGAGCGATCATGATCACAACGAAGAAAGGGACCAAAGATAAGCGCGGTTTCTCGATCGACTTTAACTCCAGTACCATGTTCGACAAAGGGTTTCTAACCATTCCAAAAGTGCAAAATGAATATGGAGGCGGAGAGTACAATACGTACCGGTTTGGTGATGATGCGCTGGGTCAGGCCGGGGGATGGAATCAAAATGACTACGATGTGTGGGGCCCGCGATTGAATGGACAGTTGATCTCGCAATACGACAGTCCGATCGATCCCAAAACGGGCATCCGGACGGCTACACCCTATATTCCCAGGGGAAAAGACAATCTTCAAAAGTACCTTCGAACGGGGATACTTTCAACAAATAATATTTCCATTGCATCCAGCACGGAGAAGTATGATTTGCGCGCCTCGGTTTCCCATACTTACCAACGCGGCATCGTTCCCAACACCGATTTGAATATCAATAACTTCAATATTTCGTTGGGGTATAATTTCACTCCCCGATTGCGGCTTGAATCCAACCTCAATTACAGCCGGCAATACACAGACAACATCCCGGATGTCAACTACGGACCCAACAGCATGATTTATAACATTGATGTGTGGTCGGGCGCCGACTGGGACATCAATAGTCTTAGAAATTACTGGCAGCCGGGTAAAGTGGGTGTTCAACAGTACAATTTTGAATACATACGCTACAACAATCCCTGGCTTTCTGCCCACGAATGGTTGCGCGGGCATCACAAGACCGACATTTATGGCTATGTGTCACTAAAGTATAAAATTACGGATTGGCTGTCGGCAGCGGTGCGTTCTCAAATGACGAGTTGGGATGTCCTCCGAACCGAGAAGTTTCCCTTTTCGACTTCCGCTTATGGCCGCGATCAGAAGTTAGGTGATTACAGGGAAGACAGGCGCTCGCTGTTTGAAAACAATACGGACATATTGTTGAGCATCAATAAGAACATCACACCGGATTTCACTGTTTCGGGTTTGGTGGGCGGTAATCTCAGGACCTATTTGTACAATTCCAGCTATGTTACAACGGATTACCTGAACGTTCCCAATGTTTACAATTTTGGAAATTCGAAGAATCCTGTGAAGGCCTATAATTATACGGCTCCGATGCAGGTAGGGAGCGGCTATTACTCGTTTGATTTTTCCTACCGTCATTACCTTACTTTATCAACGACAGGCCGTGTTGACAAATTTTCGAATTTACCAAAGGGATACAATGTTGGATTCTATCCTTCGGTGGGGCTCAGTACGGTGGTCAGCGACTACGTGAAGTTCCCGGAAGTAATTTCCTTTTTCAAATTAAGGGGTTCTTATGCGAATGTGAAAAACACGAATACGTCCTCTACCATCGGGCCTGCCTGGCAAGCCAGTGGTTATGGAAACCCGCTTGAGTATGGTGACGTTTATTCTTCTGCGTACGATGGACCGAATTACAGTATTACCAATCCGTACAAAATATCCAGACCGTACAACAACCAGCCGGCGGCCTATTACACAACCCAGCTGGCGAATTCAAAAATCAAGACAAATTCGAATGCCACAACGGAAGTAGGAGCCGCCATGAAATTCTTTAATAACCGCATTGGCTTTGATGTAACCTATTTTGATGCCGTCCGGGGCCCGAGTATCGTACGGTCACAATGGTCCGAAGCTTCCGGATTTACCGGGGGCACAATTAATGGCGTCAAAACCGAGAAGAAAGGGTGGGAGGTTTCGATCAGCGGAACACCCATCAAGAATGCCGATGGATTTTCATGGAATGTTCTCGCCAACTGGTCTACCTATGTTGAGCGGTATAAGGAATTCTATGACGGATTAAGTTCAGTTAACGGAGGATATATAGGAGCGGATTCCCGGATCACCTACAACATCGGCGACCGGGTCGATGGCAATTACGGCTACAAATTCTTCAGGGACAATAGCGGAAATATTATTCATAAAAGTAATGGCGATGTCTATAAAGACAACCGGGTAGCCCAGAAATTGGGTTACTATAACCCGGATTGGGTTTGGTCTGTGGTGAATACGGTGAGTTATAAGAATATTTCCCTGAACTTTCAGTTTGATGGTCGGGTGGGCGGCGTCGGCCAGGATAATGTCTATTACAAACTTTTGCAAGGCGGTCGGGAGATATCCACCGTTCAAGGAGCGTACGGTGCGGCACGGTTGGCAGAGTTCAATGCCAACCCAAATAATGATCATAACCAGGCCCCGGCGGCAACATATGTTGGGCAAGGCGTTGCACTTACAGTCGATTCCCCCCTCCCGACGGTCGATCCCATCAGCGGTCAGATCACCAATTACAGTGATTTGAAATTAGTGACGAATTCGACGCCGTATACGCTACAGGATTATATCGGCTCGGAAACCAAATTTGACGAACGTTACCTGATCAGCAAAACGTTTGTCAAATTGAGACAAGTTACCCTGACCTATACGATACCGGCCGCCATTCTGCAGCGCATGGGAATCCGGGCAGCCAGTGTCTCCCTCGTTGGCCGTAATCTCCTTTATTTTGCCAAACGGAAGGACATCGACTGGGATATGTTTATCGGAACCTACACTTCGGCTCAGGACCTCCGGTCACCAACCCTTAGAAGGTATGGTTTCAATATCAACTTAACTTTTTAACGTACACGACTATGAAATCAAAGACTAAGATAATCGTGGCTGCCCTTGTATTTTTTATGCTAGGTTGCCAGAACTATGATGAGCTGGTTAAGAATCCCAATTTACCCACTACGGTTCCTCCTTCTCTTCTCTTGACGGGAGCCCTGGAGTATATGAATAATGAAAATGCGTGGAACGGTAAGCAAGGTTCTCAAAGTGCGGCCCAGTTTTATGTGAGCACGTATGACTATTACGGTACCAATAACTATGATCAGGGTCCGTTTACCAAGACCACGAACAACTTCGAATATGCCGTTGTCCTTCAAAATCTGGTCCAGATGGATATTGAGGCCAAAAATGCGGGAAAGCCCGATTTGAATCCATTTCAAGCCATAGGCAAATTTTTGAGAGGCTACTATTACAACCTCATGTCACAAAAAATGGGTGATCTGCCCTTGTCCGAGGCGCTTCTGGCACAGGCAGGTCCTGAACCTAAATACGATACCCAAAAGGAGGTGTACAAGCAAGTCCTGGTATGGCTGGATCAAGCCAATTCGGATATGGCGCAATTAATTGCAGCCAACGACGCCTCCCTGACCGGTGATATTTATTTGGGGAATGATCTGAAGAAATGGCAGAAAGTCGTTAATTCGTTCACACTGAGGGTTCTCATCAGCCTGAGCAAGAAAGAGGCAGACACCGACCTGAACATAAAACAAAAGTTTGCTGCGATCGTGGGTAATCCGGTAATGTATCCAGTCCTTTCCGGTTTAGAGGACAACCTCCAATACACGTTTAATGCCAACTACAATCCCTACCCGAAAAATCCAACCAGTTTGGGACGTGACGGTACGCGTGAAAATGTGGGATCGACGTTTCTTGACCTGACCACTACGTTAAATGATCCGCGTACCTTTATTGTCGCAACACCGGCACCGTCACAACTCCTGGCTGGAAAAGTATTCACCGATTACACTGCCTATGCCGGTGCGCCTGCAGGACTTAGCATGAGTGATTTAGGAGTTCACGCCCAGGGTGGTGACTATTCCTATATCAATGCCCTTCGCTATTCATTTGACTTTGCGGGATCAAAAGCAGAACCCGCCATCATTATTGGTTACCCTGAACTCTGTTTTAATATCGCTGAAGGGATCAACCGTGGATGGGCTGTCGGTAATGCTGATACCTGGTACAAGAGTGGAATAACAGCATCCATGAATTTCCTCGGGATCACGGAAGGAAGTTCCATTCCTGTTGGAAACCTTACCGGTACCACAACGTATGGTTCCGTTAGCAATATATCCATTGCCGCCTAT
>DATHFS010000515.1:0-8302 GCA_035317975.1 Cyclobacteriaceae bacterium
CTTATTTACCAGACTCCGGTTTTCTGAAATGGTGAAGACATCTTTTACATTTTCCCACCGCTCCATTTTCGACTTTTTGGTTTGCGTGGTGGCTTTCGTTTTTCGAATGGAGATCGATTCATCCCATGGCGTCTTCAGCGAGTAACTAAGTCCTTGTGCGAATTTGGCGCTTTGATTATAGCCTCTTTTTCGCTTTCGCAATTCATGCAACGGAACCGGGACAATGATGTCAAAACCGGCAGATAGTCCGGCCTCACTTAGCTCGTAACCAAAAATTTTGCCCAGCGCCAAGCCCACTTCCGGGTGGTTATTGTATTTTAATTGATGAAGAAGGTGCTGAACAATGCCTCCCTTACGGAATTTGAGAAAAGCCCAGGCATGCCTGACAGGAAGTCGCCCTGCCAGCTTTGCTTCCACCGAATTGGTTTGCTGCAAATGGTAATTGGTTTTTGGCAGCCCGGCAATGCATCGTGTACAAATAATCTCCTCACCTTTAACGAGCGGACCAAAACACGCCTGGCAATAACGGGGAAAAAAAAGGGAGACAAAATCAGCTGGTAAGCTCATGGGCGAAAAATTTCTACCGCGGAGGCGCGGAGACGCAAAGAAGGCGCAGAGGTTTCGCTGAGTTTCTTTTTTGTTAATCCCTGACAGATTATTCCTAGGGGCTCAGTGATAATCTCGGGGTAGAAGTAATGCGATTGAACTTTGCGCCTCTCTAGCGTCTCTGCGTCTCCGCGGTGGAAAATCCGCTGAGGTCTCGAAGGGAGAGAATTGAAACTTATACCCATATTTGCATTGTTCTTCCTTCGGGATTACCAATCCTTCAAAAGCCAATTATGAATTTGGTAGAGCAATTTAATGAATTTGATTCTTTGGAGGAACTCCAACATGTTTAAACAGGAACTTGAACTTCAGCGCAACTGGCAGGCCTTGCTCAATCAGCTCGAGAAGCTCGTTGGCAAGAGACCCAAAGACCTCAATGCCGTCTTATTTATTATCGGCATGCAGGAACTGGGCCAGGGCCCCAAACGGTTTAGCAAAGAAGAAAAGCAAGACCTGATGCACATTGCCATCTGCAAGGCGCTAAGCCTTTCCGGGTATTATCACCTGGAGGGGCTTGACAAGGACGGTTGGCCTCACTGGAAACTTATCAAAAAGCTTCCTCATTTCGATCTCCTCGAGCAGGAAAAACTTCTCAAAATGCATGCGCTCGAATATTTCGAAAAGGAGTACGATTGGAGATTCGAGGCAGAAAATCCGGGGTAATTCGAATTAATTCGAATTATTCTCCCGCAGATTTCGCTGATGAAATTTGCGCAGGTGGGTTGAATTCCCCCGGGGGTGTTAATAATATTAATTAATCTATGTGAGCCTTGGTTCGTCTGCTTCAAAAAGTAACCTCTTTCCCGCTTATACGCTAAGCGCTTTGGCAGGCGCAGATTTCGCTGATCAATTCTGCGATAATCTGCGAGATCTGCGGGAAATGATTCCTTATCTTAGTAAATCTAAAACTAAGTCTCTCTTGTATTCGTTTCATAGGGCGGGAATCCGGGGTTTATGCGAGATGGGTTAAATAAGATCAATGAGAAGCTTACTTCCTTCAAAAGGAAGTATTACCTCAATTTGTTTCTCCGCGGAGCATTACTTACTCTGACCCTGGTCCTTCTTTATTTTCTGCTCGCTGCAGTGCTGGAGTACAATCTTTGGTTAAGCGGATGGGTCCGGTTCTCCATTTTTGTTACTTTTTTCCTCGTCGTCATTGTTTCCGTCTATAAATTTCTGAAAGTTCCGCTGGGATGGTGGCTTTACAGGAAAGGCTTGGGGCAGGAGGAGACGGCAACGATGGTCGGTTCGTTATTTCCTGAAATTCGCGACAGGTTATTGAATTTAATCCAGCTTTCATTGAGTCAAAAGCCAACGGCCTTGCTGGAGGCGGGAATTACTCAAAAGTCCAGGCAATTTGAAAACGTTGCTTTTGAGAATGCCATTGACCTGCGCGAAAATAAGCGATACCTGAAATACCTGTTGGTTCCGATCGCCTTCATCCTTTTGATCGTGGTGGTAAACAGGGGGATTTTTACCCAAAGCACGAGGAGAATTGTACAGTTCAACCGCGAGTTTTCTCCTCAGGCGCCTTTCAAGTTCATTATACAAAACAATAATTTAAATGCCTTCCTTAACGAAGACTTTACACTGAATCTCCACCTTGTGGGTGAAGCGTTGCCGGAAGCCGTGTACCTGGTCTCTCCTCCTCAACGGATCAAACTGGAAGCGATAAAACCCGGCGAGTTTGCTTACACCTTTGAAAAAATCCAAAACGAGGTACCCTTTCAACTGGAGGCCTCTGGATTTTATTCCGACCCCTATACTATCCGATTGGTCAATCGGCCTGAACTGACACAGATCAAGATGCGATTACTGTTTCCGCGCTATCTCGGAAAAAAGGGGGAGGAGCTGAACAATACGGGCAACGTCGAGATCCCGGAAGGAACAAAAATCACCTGGCAGATCAGTACCGCCAATACCGTCAAAGCCTCCATTGGATTTTCTTCAGAAACCGGAACGAATCCAATGCAAATAGTTGATAATCAATTATTTACATTTGGAAAGGGTTTCCGAAACCCGGACGGATATTGGATTGATCTGGAAAATGAAAACAGCAAGAACAAGGATAAGATCAACTACTCCATTCTCGTGATCAAGGATCAGTATCCTCAAATTGAAGTTGATCATTTGAAAGATTCGGTGCTGTTCAAAACTATTTTTCTGGGCGGCACGATCAGCGACGATTATGGCTTGACGGAACTGTCGCTGAATTATCAAATCATAAAGAATGGAAATACCAGTAATAAAAAGACGGCCATCACCATCAATCGCAATTCACCTCAGCAAAGTTTCTTTTATCAATGGCACATCGATTCGCTCGGATTACACCCGGGAGACAAACTCAATTATTACCTGCAGGTTTGGGACAACGACGGCGTGAACGGACGAAAGGCAACCCAGTCGAGGGCATTTGTCTTTGCCTTGCCCGGTGAGGAAGAATTGAAAGCCAATATTGCCAAAACCCAATCGGCTGCAGAAAGCAAAATTGACGAGAGTCTGACCAAGGCAAAAGATATTCGCGAGGCCCTCGATGAAGCGCAACAAAAGTTGAAAGGCAAACAGACACTGGATTGGCAAGACAAGAAAATGCTCGAGGACCTGGTGCAGCAGAAAAATAGCCTGGACCAGATGATCAACGAATTGCAAAAGCAAAATGAGTTGCTCGAACAAAAAAAAGACGCCTTCTCTGAACAAAATGAAAAAATCCGGGAGAAGGCAGAACAGATTCAAAAGCTGATGGATGAACTATTGGATCCTGAAACCAAAAAATTATTTGAAGAGCTTGAAAAACTCCTGAAGGAAAACTCGGACATGAATCAAATCCAAAAGATGCTGGATAAGATGAACCGGAAAGAGATCAACCTGGAGAAGGAACTGGAAAGGACGTTGGAACTTTTCAAGCAATTGAAATACGATTACAAACTGGATCAGGCGGTCAATGAAATCAAAGAGCAAAGAGAAAAACAGGAGAAGCTTCTGGAAGAGACGCAGGAATTAACAGGAGAAAAAAAGAATGAGCGTGACAGTCAGAAAGGGGAGAAGGACGCCGGGGATAAACAAAAGGACAACCAGGACAGCAAGAGTAAAGATAAAGATGGGGATAATCTGGATAAAGAAGACTCGAAACAAGATCAGAATCCTGACAATCAGAAACTTAGCGATGAACAGGAGAATTTAGAAAAAGATTTTGAGCAGTTTGAAAAGACTCTGGATGACCTGGAAAAAATGGGAGAGGAACTCAATCAGGACACTCCGGCACCATCGAAAGAAGACCTTGACAAGGTCAAAGATTCGCAGCAACAAAGTAAGGAATCACTGAAGCAAGGCAATCCCAAAAAGTCAGTCGGACCGCAAAAGAAATCCATCAGCCAAATGAAGCAGATGCAGCAGCAGTTGGAAGATGCGCAGAGCTCCATGGAGATGGATATTGATATGGAAAATCTGGAGGCCCTTCGGCAAATCATTCATGGCCTTATAAAATTATCCTTTGACCAGGAGGCGCTAATGAAAGACTTCGGCCAGGTGCAGCAAACTGATCCCCGGTATATTCAGCTCTCTCAAAACCAGCTCAAAATCAAAGATGACGCGAAAGTTTTGGAGGATAGCCTGTTATCCCTGGCCAAGCGCGACGCCTTTATGGGCTCGATTATTACAAAGGAGGTTGGTGAGCTCAACGGTCATTTGGATAAAGTTGCTGACCACATCAAGGAGCGAAGAAAATCGAATGCCGGGACTGAAATGCAATTAAGCATGACGAGCATTAATAATCTGGCAGTCATGCTGGACGACCATTATGATATAATGATGGAAATGATGGCCAATGCCATGCCCGCGAAGGGAAAGAAAAAGGGAAAGCAGCAACAGCCGTCCCTGGGTCAGTTACAGCAGCAGTTGAATCAGAAAATTGAGCAGCTCAAGAATGGTGGTAAGACTGGAAGACAATATTCTGAGGAGTTGGCAAAAATGGCAGCCGAGCAAGAGCGAATAAGAAGGGCTCTTCAGGAATTACAGGAAAAGCTCAAGAATGAGGGGGGAAAGACGTTAGGCAATGATTTGCCTGGTAAGATGGAGCAAACTGAAATGGATTTGGTTAATAAGCAGATTACAGAACAGACGATTCGACGGCAAAAGGAAATTGAAGTACGCCTATTGGAAGCCGAAAAATCAATGAGGGAGCAGGATCTTGACCAGGAGCGCAAGGGAGAGACCGCTAAAGACTACGACAAGGAAATTCCGCGGGCGTTTGAGGAGTATTTAAGATTAAAGGAAAAAGAAGTAGAATTGTTAAAAACCGTGCCTCCCAAGCTTTACCCATATTACAAGAAGGAGGTAAATGAATATTTTAAGCGCATTGGAAACCACAATTAGAGGCATGAACAACATTCACATCGAGGTCCCATCCTTATCGGAGAACATTCGGATGATCGAGAGTTTTATTGACAATGCCAGGGAGAAATTTCAACTTGACGATGACATCTATGGTAATATCATGATTGCCATAACGGAAGCGGTTAATAATGCGATCAAGCACGGCAACCAGAGTGATTCCGCAAAAAATGTTTCCCTGTCCCTTTCCCTGGATGACAGCCTGATAAAATTTATAGTCGAGGACGAAGGCCAGGGATTCGACTTTGAGAACCTGCCTGACCCGACAGCCCCGGAAAACATTGAAAAACCGGGTGGAAGAGGAATATTTCTGATGAAGCACCTGTCTGACGAGGTTAGATTTAAGGAGGGTGGAAGGATCGTGGAATTGAGTTTTTACATGAATTAATGGCCATCCTTTTCTTTTCGGATGGGATAGATTTTCATTTATCCAGGCCCCGCATCACTACCTCATGGATTAAGAAGGTCATAAAAAAGGAAAAGAAAAGTCTTCACTCCTTAAGTTACGTATTCAGCTCTGATGCGCATTTGGTTAAGCTCAACAGACAATACCTGAATCACAATACGCTAACTGACATACTTACTTTCGACTATTCGGTCGATCCGAATTCCATCCAGGGAGAAATCTATATTAGCATTGAGCGAGTCAAGGAAAACGCCGCCAGGTTTAAAAGATCATCTGATGAGGAGCTACACAGGGTCATAATCCATGGAGTTCTTCATTTGATGGGCTACAACGACAAAAGCGCTGCTGACAAGGCGGTAATGCGAGAAAAAGAGGAAGCTTACCTATCTTTGCGCTAAGTTCCACGTGGAACAGGCCGCAACCAGGGATGGGCCGCATTTCACGTGAAACATTCACTATTTGATCCAGGATTTCAATGTTCAGGGAATACGATGTAATTATTGTAGGGGCTGGGCACGCGGGCTGTGAAGCTGCCGCTGCTGCCGCCAATATGGGATCAAAGGTCTTGCTGGTCACCATGAATCTGACCACAATTGGCCAGATGTCATGCAACCCGGCCGTGGGAGGGGTGGCTAAGGGTCAGATCGTAAGGGAGATCGATGCCCTTGGAGGTCAATCAGGAATTGTCTCTGACAAGTCGATGATCCAATTCCGCATGCTTAACCGGTCAAAAGGACCTGCGATGTGGAGTCCGCGCACTCAAAATGACAGGATGAAATTCTCAGAAGAGTGGAGGTTGGAACTTGAGAGAACTCCCAATATCGACTTCTGGCAGGAAATGGTTTCGGGGCTCATAGTTGAAGGCCGAAGAGTGGTTGGGGTTAAAACTGCTCTGGGAATAGAGATAAAAGCAAAAGCCGTCGTACTAACAAATGGAACCTTCCTGAATGGCAAAATACACATCGGCGAAAAGAACTTTGGAGGAGGCCGAACCGCTGAAAAAGCAGCGACTGGAATTACTGAAGAATTAACCAGGCTTGGATTCGAATCCGGCAGAATGAAAACGGGTACGCCACCGCGTGTCGACGGCCGGTCACTTGACTACTCTGTGATGGAAGAACAAAAGGGGGATGATCATCCTGGCAAATTCTCATTTACTGATACAACGCCCTTGAAGAAGCAAGCGAGCTGCTGGATAACCTATACCAATGAATCAGTTCACAGCGAATTAGAAAAAGGCTTTGACCGGTCTCCTATGTTTCAGGGAAGGATCAAAGGAATTGGACCCCGATACTGTCCTTCTATTGAAGATAAAATCAACCGGTTTGCAGATCGGGAAAGACACCAAATATTTGTAGAGCCTGAAGGTTGGAACACAATTGAAATATATGTCAATGGTTTCTCAACATCCCTTCCAGAAGAAGTGCAATATCGGGCCCTTATAAAAATTCCAGGCTTTGAAAAGGTGAAGATGTTCAGGCCAGGCTATGCCATCGAATACGACTATTTTCCACCGACTCAATTAAAAATGAGTTTGGAAACACAACTGATTGATAACCTGTACTTTGCGGGCCAAATCAACGGAACAACCGGCTATGAAGAGGCAGCTTGTCAAGGCCTTATGGCGGGAATCAATGCACACAACAAAGTTCATGACAAAGAACCTTTCATTCTCAAACGGTCACAAGCCTATATTGGAGTTCTCATCGATGACCTGGTTAATAAGGGTACCCAGGAACCCTATCGCATGTTTACGTCCAGGGCCGAATACAGGATTCTTTTGCGGCAAGACAACGCTGACCTCCGCCTGACGGAACTTGGGCATCAACTCGGGCTTGCCCGGGATGCCCAGCTCGAAAAGGTCTTTGATAAGAAAAATGAAATTGCGCGCCTTCTCGCCGAGCTCAAGGCGATGAAACTTGATCCTGATGAAGTGAACGCTGAACTGCACGAACTCAACACTGCCACCTTGCGGGAAAAGATCACCGCTACTCAATTGATCAAGCGGCCACATATTGGCATCAATGATCTCAAAAAGATGAATTCCACCATCCGTGCAACGCTAGGCCGATATTCAGAAGAAATAACAGAGCAAGCTGAGATTTCCATTAAGTACGACAGTTATATCGACCGGGAGCAAAAGCTCGCTGAAAAGATCGAAAGCTTGGAAGACTTCAGAATCCGGGCTGACTTTGATTATGACAGAGTCAAGGCCCTTTCATCCGAAGCGAGGGAAAAGCTAAAAAAAATACGACCCGAAACCATCGGACAGGTCACCCGCATCAGCGGCGTATCTCCTGCAGACGTATCCGTACTCACGGTCTACATGGGCAAGTAAAGTATGGCACTGGAGACCCTTGAAAAATGCCCGGTTTGCAATCATACTGTCTTCGCGCCCCTGCTCACTTGTCAGGACTATCTGACTTCGCACGAGCATTTTGAGCTCAAGACCTGCACTTCGTGCACGTTCGTATTTACGAGCCCCAGGCCCGATTCACAATCATTGCCCGCTTACTACGAATCCAATCGCTACATATCTCATACGGGAAAATCCAGTGGATTCATTAGTTTTCTTTACCAGCTTGCCCGAAAATTTACCCTTCGATGGAAAATCAACCTGATCAACCCGTTCAAAAAGAATATTTCAATTCTGGACTACGGATGTGGAACAGGGGAACTGCTCGCTGCCTGCCAGGATCAGGGATGGCAGATTGCCGGTCTTGAGCCCAATGCCCATGCCCGCCAAAAAGCAGCCGAAATAACCGGCACTAACATTGCCGGCAACTTAAACCAATTTGCGGGTCAACAATTTGATGTTATCACATTGTGGCACGTATTGGAGCATGTTATAGATTTGAAGCAGAAACTTTCGGAATTGAAAACGTTGCTGAAAACCGATGG
>DATHFS010000516.1:0-2343 GCA_035317975.1 Cyclobacteriaceae bacterium
AAGTTGCTCATCCCTGGGATGATATGGTCAGGCAAATGAATCCGTTCCGTGCGCGGTTCAGAACCTATTTACCGTATGCACAGGCCAATTTCGAAACCTCATTCGCTAAATCAGAATTGGAATCAGCTTATGTCGCGTGCAGCGAATGGTTTCAATCCAGTTACATCGAGAACCGGGGAGCAGGGAATTTCTCCATAACCCCGTTGCCCGTACGAGCCCAGTTCTGTCCGGTATACGGTATGGTGACCGGGGACTATAATGCCGATGGAAACCTGGATCTATTGGCAGTAGGTAATTCGTACGCTACAGAGGTATCAACAGGAAGGTATGATGCCTCGATCGGTCTCTATTTACAAGGTGACGGCAAGGGTCAATTCACTTCTGTACCAGTCCAAAAAAGCGGGTTTGTTGTGGATAAGGATGCCAAGGGATTATCGAACTTGATTTTAAGGGATGGCCATGAACTGATTTTGGCTGGAAATAACAATGACAAGCTTACTATCTATGAAATAATTGGAGTTAATAAGTATTTTAATGCATCCCCGGACGACAGTTATGCCCTCGTGAAACTAAAAAATGGAAAGACCCGCCGGCATGAGTTTTACTTTGGGTCGACGTATTTATCCCAATCGAGCCGGTCGTTGAAATTATCGAATGAAATAGAAGCCTTTGAAGTTTATAGTTTTTCAGGAAAGAAGAAGTGATCAGACCGTGCGAATAATCAGCGTTTGCAAAAAGGCAGTGTATTCCATTTTCATTGGACTTGGAATAGTTTCGTGTCAACAAAAGCCTCCCAGCGTTTTTGAACGACTCTCCCCCCATCAAACGGGAATTCATTTCAATAATCTTGTCGATGAGGACGAAAAGAACAATGTCAATACCTACATGAATATTTACACCGGAGGGGGCGTTGCGGCCGGTGATATTAATAATGACGGCCTCACCGATCTCTTTTTCAGCGGCAACATGGTCAGCAGCCGTCTCTATCTTAATAAAGGCAATCTCCGGTTTGAAGACATCACCGAATCCTCAGGCGTAGTGACCACCCGTTGGGGAACCGGTGCCGTAATGGCCGATGTGAACCAGGATGGCTGGCTTGATATTTACCTGTGCGTTTCCGGAAACGAGCCGGATAGGGCCAACCAGTTATTCATCAACAACCGTAATAATACGTTTAAAGAGTCAGCCATGGAATATGGTATAGCCGACCAACGGCAGGCCATGCACGCTTCCTTTTTTGATTATGATCAGGACCAGGACCTTGACCTTTTCATCATCACCAATCCTGCTGCTTTTGAAAACCGGGTGAATACGATTCAGCCGCGCAAACTAAACGGTGAAGGCGTTAGCACGGACATTCTTTACCGGAATAACGGCAACAATACATTCACGGACGTATCGAGGGAAGCAGGAATCCTGGTCGAGGGGTATAGCCTTGGACTGGCCATCAGTGACATCAATAATGATCAATGGCCGGATATCTATATCTCCAATGATTTTATTGGCAACGATATCCTTTATATCAATAACCGGGATGGCACATTTACCAATCGCGCAGCCGACTATTTTAAACATACCAGCTTTGCCGGCATGGGCAATGATATTGCCGATCTGAACAATGACGGCCTTGTTGACGTAGTGGAGGTCGATATGAGACCGGAAGATAACAAGCGGCAAAAGTTGATCATGCCGCCAACGGGGTATGATAAATTTCAATTGTCCCTGAGAATGGGATACGAACCACAGTTTAGCCGGAACACGCTGCAATTAAATCAAGGCAACGGCAAGTTTAGCGAGATCGCATTTTTATCCGGCATCAGCAGTACGGATTGGAGCTGGAGTGCCTTGCTGGCGGACTATGATAATGATGGCGACAAAGATCTTTTCGTAACGAACGGTTTTTTGCGCGACCTGGGGAATATGGATTACATCACGTATCAGAATATTTATAATACGCCGTTGGGTACAGTGCAGGCCAAAGCGGACAAGAAACTCAATGCCATTAAATCGCTGGACGGGGCAGTCCTGAGAAATTACGTCTTTGAAAATCAGGGAGGCTACACTTTCTCCAATCAATCGGAAGCCTGGGGTATGGATTCAAAAGGAATCTCTCATGGAGCCGCCTACGCCGATTTGGATAATGACGGCGACCTCGATCTGGTGGTGAATAACATGAACGAGGAGGCCGGCGTCTACGAAAATAAGAGCAACGAAATTTTCAAGCGAAATTACCTGCGCATCCGGTTTGAGGGCAGCGCCCAGAACCGCGATGGTATCGGTGCGAAAGTAACCACCTACGATCACCAGCGAAAACAATTTATGGAACATTTCCTGAACCGGGGG
>DATHFS010000517.1:0-3314 GCA_035317975.1 Cyclobacteriaceae bacterium
ATACGTCACCGCCCCTGATTTTCCCACCGGTGGAATTATTTACGGGTACAGTGGAATTCAGGAAGCATTTCTGACCGGCCGCGGCAGGATCCTGGTGCGTTCCAAGGCAGAGATTGTTACATCACCCAGCGGGAAAGATCAAATCATCGTAACCGAAGTGCCCTATATGGTCAATAAGGCAACGATGATTGAGAAAACCGCCGCCCTGGTAAACGAAAAGAAAATTGAAGGGATAAGCGACATACGCGACGAGTCGGACCGCGATGGATACCGGATCGTTTACGATCTGAAGAGGGACGCTATTCCAAATATTGTATTAAATAATCTCTTCAAATATACACAGCTACAGTCCTCGTTTGGTGTCAACAATGTGGCCCTCGTTAAAGGCAGGCCTCAGACTTTAAATTTAAAGGATCTCATTGTTCATTTTGTGGACCACCGGCACGATGTGATCGTGCGGCGTACCCAATTTGAGCTGTCCGAGGCCGAAAAGCGCGCTCATATTCTGGAGGGGTACCTGATTGCCCTTGACCACCTCGATGAGGTCATCACGCTGATTCGCAATTCGAAGGATCCGGATGTTGCCAGGGTCGGTTTGATCGAGCGTTTTGCACTCTCTGAAATTCAGGCAAAGGCTATTTTGGAAATGCGTTTGCAACGCCTTACCGGCCTGGAGCGGGAGAAAATCCAAAATGAATACAATGAATTGCTGGCGCTGATCGGCCGGTTAAAAGAGATCCTGGGTGATGTATCCAAGCGGATGGAGATCGTGAAGGCCGAATTGCTGGAAATGAAAGAGCGGCATGGAGATGAGCGGAGAACGCAGATTGTTCATAGCGATGAGGACATCACCGTAGAGGACATGATTCCGGATGAAGACATGGTGATCACCATCTCCAACCAGGGATATGTAAAACGGACCTCACTATCGGAATACAGGACCCAGGGACGGGGTGGGATTGGCTCGAAGGGCGTCACGACCAAAGAAGACGATTTTACGGAACACCTCTTCATCGCCAGTGCCCACAATTACCTTTTGATTTTCACCGAATCAGGTCAGGTATTCTGGAAAAAAGTATATGAGATCCCGGAAGGGAATAAAATATCCAAAGGAAGAGCGATTCAAAATCTGATCAACATCCAGCCGGGCGACAACGTCCGGGCCGTGATCAACCTGAAGAGCCTGGAAGATGAAGAGTACATCAACAACAATTTTGTGATCCTCTGTACGGAAAAGGGGACCATCAAAAAGACATCGTTGGAATCCTATTCGCGCCCCCGGGCGAACGGAATTACGGCTATCACCATTCACGACGGCGACAGGTTGATCAATGCAGCGCTGACCAATGGAATGAACCATATTGTCATTGCAAAGAGTGAAGGAAAAGCAGTTCATTTTAATGAATCGGATGTCCGTCCGATGGGCAGGACCGCCGCAGGAGTTCGGGGTGTCACCCTGGAATCGGCGGCAGATAAAGTGGTGGGCATGGTTTGCATTACGAGAGAAGACGCTAACTTGTTGGTAGTTTCAGAAAAGGGCTATGGTAAGCGGTCTTCGATCGACGACTACCGGATCACCCGAAGGGGCGGGAAGGGCGTCAAAACCATTAATGTTACAGACAAAACTGGCAAGCTTGTTGCGATTAAAGAAGTGGGCGATAAGGACGAATTGATGATTATCAATAAGTCGGGCATTAGCATTCGCATTAAGGTAGGGGAGTTGCGGGTGATGGGCAGGGCAACGCAGGGTGTGCGCCTGATCAAACTGAATGATGATGACGCGATTTCATCCGTTGAAAAAATTCAAAGTATTGAGGATAATCCATTGGCTAATCCAGAGTTTGCCAATTCTAATTAATTTAAAACTAAACTACCATTACCAATGAAAAAGATAGTCATGCTGGCGCTCTTCCTGGTTCCACTCTTCGCAGGCGCTCAGAAAGAAATAAAACCCAGTTTGTCCAAAGCGGAGAAAGCCTTCCGCGCGGGAAAATTTGATGAGGCTAAGGCCATTATTGACGCCACTGTCGGAAGTACCGAATTCATGACCGACAAGAAGGGTCAGCCTTCCAAAAGTGCCGCAAAGGCTTACTATTTGAAAGGCCTGATTTACGCCGGGATCGATACAACAAAAGTGCAGGCCTTCAAAAGCCTTGCAGACAACCCCCTGGCTATTGCAAAGGAAGCCTTTCAAAAGTGTTACGCACTCGACAAAGGCGTTAGCGCCAGTTTCATTAATGATGCGACAGGGATACTACCCTTTACCGATGACCAGATGAAACGTCAATTGGCCCAGTATTATTTAGACAAAGCAGTAAAGTTTTACCAGGAAGACAAAGACTATAAAAAAGCATTTGAGGAAATCGAGAATACCGTCTTTTTTTTGCCGGATGACACTACCCAGTTAATGAACGCCGGCGTGTACTTTGGCCCTGCGGCAGAGGAATATGACAAGGCAATAGATTATATCGGCCGCTACCTCAAGAACGGTGGAAAGGGACAAGACGCTTATATCCAATTGCTCAGCATTTATTTCGATAAGAAAAAGGACCACGTAAAAACCCTGGAGGTGGTCAAAGAGGCGCGTGCTAAATTTCCAAAGAATACGGATTTCCCCAAGTATGAACTCAATATCTATTTATCGGAGAAGAAGTATGATCTGGCACGGAAAACCGTTCAGCAAGGAATTCAGGAAAATCCCGAAGAAAAAGAAAGCTATTATTTACTGGGTGGTTTGAACAATGAATTAGGGAACATCGATTCTGCAAAATGGGCCTATCAGAAAGCGATCGATTTGGATCCTGCTTATTTCGAAGCGCAGCTGGACCTGGCAAAACTATATTATTTGGATGCCAAGAAGATCAAGGCTGAACGCGACAAGCTCGGAATATCAGCTCAAGACATTCAAAAGAGAAAAGTATTGTTCGATCAGTTGCAAAAACAGTATACCCTGGCTTTGCCGTATTGGGAGAAATGCCTGAAAATAAGAGAGGATGACGAAACGGTACTCTACACCCTCTCGGAGATCTACGGCAGTCTCGTCATGGACGACAAGGCAGCAGTTGTCAAAAAGAAGATGAAGGCCCTGGGGTACACGGATTAACTTTCTCCAATCGCGACGATGAAGTTGACAGTTGACAAAAAGCAGTTGACAATGATTAAACTTGCTGAATCATTGTCAACTGCCCATTGTCAATTGTCAACTAGATCTCCGAATACTCCGTCGGGTGAAGTAAAAATTTCTCTAGTTTCGACACGTTGTGCTGATACTCCGGCATCGCAGAAAGCGTTTTCCATTCAGGGGCATCGGAGAA
>DATHFS010000518.1:0-14260 GCA_035317975.1 Cyclobacteriaceae bacterium
CGCGGCTCACACTGGATTCCACAAACAAGATGTCGCCTCCGACCTGCGTCCAGGCCAGGCCCGTAACTACCCCGGCGATGTCATTGCCCTGGTACAATTCTTCATCAAATATTTCCGCACCCAACACCGTGATGACGCGCTCAGGGGTGATATTTTTTTCCGTCTTTTCCTCCATCGCCACCGACTTGGCAACACTGCGAACCATGGAACCGATTCTCCGTTCCAGGTTGCGTACGCCGGACTCGCGGGTATACGATTCAATTATTTTAAGAATGGAGTCCTTTGAGAACTTGACATGGGAGGGAGTGAGCCCATGTTCCTTTAATTGTTTTGGGATCAGGTGTTTGATGGCAATTTGAAGTTTCTCTTCGACGGTGTACCCGGTCAACTCGATGATCTCCATGCGATCGCGCAAGGCGGGATGGATCGAATCCAATGAATTGGCCGTTGCAATAAAGAGCACCTTGGAAAGATCGTACTCTACTTCCAGGTAGTTGTCGCCAAACGTATTGTTTTGTTCGGGGTCGAGCACTTCCAATAACGCCGAGGAAGGGTCGCCGCGGAAATCCGTACGGACTTTGTCTATTTCGTCAAGTATGAAAACCGGATTGGATGACTTTGCCTTCCTGATGTTTTGCAAGATCTTCCCCGGCATCGCCCCCACGTACGTCTTGCGGTGTCCGCGAATCTCCGCTTCATCATGAATTCCCCCCAGGGACATGCGGATATAATTTCGCTGCAGTGATTTGGCAATGGACCGGCCCAGGGAAGTCTTGCCCACTCCGGGAGGACCATACAAACAAAGGATGGGGCCTTTCATGTCCTGTTTTAATTTCAACACCGCCAGGTATTCCAGGATCCTGTTCTTTACCTTCTCGAGACCAAAGTGATCCTTGTCCAGAATTTTCTGGGCACGCTTCAGATCAAAGTCGTCCTTGGTGTATTCACCCCACGGCAAGTCGAGCATGAACTCCACAAAATTCATCGCCACAGGGAATTCGGCAGCCTGTGGATTAATGCGAAGCACTTTTTCCAATTCTTTATTGAAGTACGCAGCAATTTCTTTCGGCCATTTTTTTGCTTCTCCGCGTTTGCGCAGCTTTTCGACTTCTTTGTCGGGTCCATCATAGCCCAATTCATCTTGCAGCACTTTGATTTGCTGCCGCAGGTAGTAGTCGCGCTGCTGTTGATCAATGTCGGTATGGACCTTCTTGTGAATCTCGCTCTTGATCTCCAGCATCTGAATTTCCTTGAGCATGTATTGCAGCAACAAGGTCCCCCGGTCAACGATATTGTTTGTTTCAAGGATCTTCTGCTTCTCCGGAACTTCCACATTAAGATTGGAAGAAAGGAAATGGATCAGGAAAGCGGTGCTTTGGATGTTGTCCAACGCCATTTGGGCTTCCTGCGGAATTTCGGGATTGAGCTTCAGTATCTTGAATGCAGCCTCCTTTAACGATTGGATCAAGGCATTGACTTCACGACTTTCCAAATTGATCTGCGGCTCCACCGGCAAATCAAACCGGGCGGTGAGAAAAGGCTCTTCCTGAACATACTCTTTGATGGCAAAGCGGTTTTTGCCCTGGATGATGATGGTCGTGTTTCCATCCGGGAGGACTAACATCTTTATGATCCGGGCAACCGTACCAAACTTGTATAGATCTTCGATGAGCGGTTCTTCCGCCTGCTTATTCTTCTGCGCTACCACACCCACAATCCGGTTTCCCTGATAGGCCTTTTTGATCAACCGGATGGATTTCTGCCGTGTGACCGTAATGGGGATAACCACACCGGGAAACAAGACCGTGTTTTTGATCGGTAGAATGGATAACTCTTCCGGAAGGTCATCCGGTTTGATGTCGGACTCCTGTTCGGGGTTAATCAGTTGGATTAACTCTTCGGATTCCTCCTGAACCAACGGCGCTATAGCTAATGACTTAAACATGATTTGAATGCCAATTTGACACAATTAATCGACGCCTCCAACAATATCGGGAGGGCATGGTTTACGGTCAATCCGGATGCCAGACGTTGTAAATACAGTTAAATTGTATCAACTTTAGTTAAATCCGTGTGATTTCGTAACGCTTAAGCACAGAGTGAAAACCTTCCTTTTGTTCATTTTGACGCTGCTTTCGACAGTTAGTTTAACGAATTCCTTTGCTCAAAAGGAAAATAAAAAGCCAAAAAAAAATAGTTTAATTCACTTAAACGATTCCTTACAGGCATACAGCCAGTCTGACATATTCAACTTTCCCAACGTCAACGTCGTCCCGGATTATTACGATGCCTCCCGGTTCAGGAAAATCCGCCAGCTCGACGACGCCCACCGGGAAGAGGAGCTCTATGCTGCCATGAAGGAATATGTCTCTCATTTCGGCATTGACAATTTTAATAAGAATGCGCCGATGGTCTGGCGGCTGGCGCAACTCTCAAAAAAATTCGGTCCACCGGGCGAAGCTGTCTTGCTTTATAAACTTGCGATCAAGCATTTTCAGCAGGGAATCAATATGGACGACATCTATGCCCAGTACGATTCAATCGAACCCGATAAGAAAAGGTACTATGTACCCCTGGAATACTACTATGAACTGGTCAACTACCGCAAAGAAATCGACACGCTTATCCCTCCCCACGCCATCCTTGAAAATATGGGTGATCCGATCAATTCCCCAAAAGGGGACTATGGCCCTGCTATCGGCAACGTAGACTTTGTTCTTCTGTTCACGTCTAAACGCAACACGCATCAGGATCGCACGTACAACGAAGATCTTTTTTTCAGCATCAAGGTGGATGGTGTCTGGACGATGGCGGAGGAATTTACAACCATCAACACCCTGTACAACGAAGGTTCTGCCTGCTTAAGTCAGGATGGAAAATATTTATACTTTTCGCGGTGCAATGCGCCAGGCACCATGGGCAATTGTGATTTATATTATGCGACGCTCCAACAAGACAGTACGTGGGGTGATATCAGGAATGTGGGCCCGGCGATCAACAGCACCAGTTGGGAGTCTCAACCTTCTCTCACGCACAGCGGGGATACCCTATTTTTTTCGTCTAATCGCGTGGGTGGATTCGGTTTGGCGGATATTTATTTTTCTACAAAAGACAAACGGGGACATTGGCAAAACGCGCAGAATGCAGGACCGATCATTAATACCCGGGGAAATGACGTGAGCCCATTTTTTCACCATCGTTTTAATGTCCTTTATTTTAGTTCCGACGGACATCCCCTTAACTTCGGTCAGTTTGATATTTATAAATCGTACCGCTCCGGAAAGACCTGGGGCGAACCAAAGAACATCGGACCGTTGGTGAATGGAACAGGAAGCGAATACTATTTCACGATCGATTCCAGGTCCCACGATCTTTATTATGCGCGATCTGCGGAAGAAGATCCCAAGAACCTGGACCTGTTTTCCTTTCCCGTTCCTATGGAAGCCCAGCCCGAAGCCGTGGCCAGACTAAAAGGAACATTGAAAAGTCAGACAGGAAAACCGTTGGCGGGCATCGTTTCGATCATCGACCTCGATCAGGGAGTAGAGGTATCACCTAAATTTCTGCGGGAAGATGGGACGTTTGATTTTGGCCTCATCAACAAACGCAACTATTTACTGATCATCCAGGGAGACGACTTTTTCAGAATTGAGGAAGGTTTCTTCATGGATGGCGACAAGGAGATCAATAAAGTCGCCGAGCCCATTGAGAGCAAGATCGCCTTTCAATCCCTGGAATTCGAAAACGGGAAGGCCGATATTCTGCCCAACATGCATGCCGATTTGAATAAGCTGGCCAATTTTCTGGTCGACCATCCGAAATTGAAGCTCAGGATATCCGGGCATACGGATTCTTCCGGCAACGAAGCGAGTAATCTAAAATTATCCCAGGCCCGGGCCGATGCGATCAAGGCTTACCTGATGGAAGGATTCAATCTCGATGATTCACGCATTATCGCCACAGGCTATGGCAGTTCAAAACCGGTTGTGGTCGAGCGTACCGATGAACACAAACAACTTAATCGACGGGTGGAGTTCGATATTTATAGAGACTAAACACATAGGCACATAGACACATAGGCACATAGATGACTTTGGACTCAAGTTCCTATTTGCTCATGTACCACCTATGTATCTATTTGTTTATAGCCCTGGCTCGGGCTACCCAACTGGGAACAAACGAACCTTGCAATTTCTAGTGAGACTGAAATCGTAAAGATATAATTAGGCACATGGAAGACCTAATGAACGCTATGTGCCTATGTATCTTTGTTTCTATGTGTTTAAACCCGTATCGCCTGGTTACCCGCCGGTAAACAACTTTGCAATATCATTATAGAAAACGAACACCATCAACACCAGGAGCAACGCCATTCCAACTTTGAGGGCGTTTTCAAAGAATTTCTCAGAGGGTTCGCGGCCGCTGACCATTTCATAAAGAAGGAACATGACATATCCCCCGTCCAGGGCGGGAATAGGCAATAAGTTCATAAAGGCCAGCACCATGGAGAGCAGTCCGGTCATCCTCCAGAACCGTTCCCAATCCCATTCCCCGCCGTAGGCCTGGGCCATCCCGATGGGGCCAGAGAGCGATTTACGGAACGAAATTTCGCCGCTGAATATTTTCTTAAATGCTTTTAGTTGAATAAAAATGACATCAAAAGCACGTTTGGAACCCAGTCCAATCGACTGGCCAATACCATACGTCATATAGGACAGCTCTTTTTTATCAATTCCCCTGGGGGCAAACCCAATCAGCTCCTGCCCTTTGAAATTCTCTTTAAAGGCCAGAACTTCTTCGCCGCGTTTTATCTTGAAGGAGATGGAATCACGCGGGCCGCTCTTTACCAGTTTAATAAGTTCATCCTGATATATCACAGGCTGGCCATCGACTTCTAAAAACCGGTCTCCTGCGCGCAGCCCTATTTTCCTTGCAATACTGGGGCCTTCTACTGATTTTGTACCGTCGATCTTTATCTCTACTTCATCGGCGATGTGCCCTACGATGGCCGGTATCCGTGGCGAAACAAAATTCGCCATAGCTTCTTTCCTGCTGAAGTTCTCGATGAAGTTTTCGGGAATGGAAATGGTCACTTCCTTTCCATCGCGCAACACAGTGTAATACGATCCTTGAGACAACAGGACATCCGGTTTGACGACATCCTGAAAATCATCGAAATCTTTGCCGTTTACCTTAATGATCCGGTCACCGGTTTTGAGGCCGATTTGTTCACCAAGTTCCTGCACATAAATCCCACCGTTGGCATTGACAAATTTGTTCGGGATGTAGGTATCCCCCAGAATATACGTGATGCCTATAAAAATCAATATTCCCACCACCACATTCACAATAATCCCCCCGAGCATGACAATCAAACGCTGCCAGGCAGGTTTGGACCGGAACTCCCATGGCTCGGCGGGAGCCTTCATCTGCTCCTTGTCCATACTCTCATCCACCATGCCGGCAATTTTCACATAGCCGCCCAGCGGGAACCATCCGATCCCGTATTCGGTATCACCTTTTTTGAATTTCAGGAGAGAGAAATTCAGCACATTGGCCATCGGAAACAGGAAATCAAAAAAGAGATAAAATTTCTCCACCTTGATTTTAAACATCCTGGCGGCAACGAAATGCCCTCCTTCGTGTACAACAATTAAAATTGAAAGGCTCAGCAGAAGCTGGGCCGTCATAATCATTCCTTCCATCACTTCATTAATTCAAGAGCCCTAATTCGCGTTTCCTTGTCCGTATTCACATAGTCCTCGTAGACAGGACTACGTACATAATCCATTTTATTCAAACATCGTTCCACCACCTCCGACATATCCAGGAAACTGATCTTTTCCTTCAGAAATTCGTCTACGGCCACTTCATTGGCCGCATTCAGCACGCACGGCATGTTTCCGCCCCGGTGCAGCGCTTCAAATGCGAGCGCAAGATTACGAAAAGTTTCCGTATCGGGCTTCTCAAAGGTGAGAGCCGGATAGTTGGCAAAATCAAACCTTGGAAAATCGCTTTTTAGCCTATCGGGGTAGGCCATGGCAAACTGGATGGGTAAACGCATATCGGGTACGCCGAGTTGCGCTTTCATCGAACCGTCCTCAAATTGAACAAAAGAATGAATGATGGATTGCGGGTGAACGACTACCTCCACTTGTTCCGGTTTCAACCAAAAAAGCCACTTGGCTTCAATTACCTCCATTCCTTTGTTCATGAGCGAAGCCGAATCGATCGTTACTTTGTGCCCCATGCTCCAATTAGGATGCTTCAGCGCTTGTGCCCGCGTCACCGATTTAAGTTCCGCCCGTTTCTTTCCCCGAAAGGGGCCTCCCGATGCAGTCAAAATAATTTTTTCCACGCGGTTGTGAAATTCCCCCACCAGGCATTGGAAGATCGCTGAGTGTTCTGAGTCAATGGGATAAATATTAACTCCTTTTTCTCTCGCCAGCCGGGTAACAAGTTCTCCCGCCACAACGAGCGTTTCCTTGTTGGCCAGTGCAATGGTTTTTCCAGACTCAATGGCTTTCAGGGTGGGCTTGAGACCCGCATACCCGACCATCGCGGTCACCACCAGATCGATGGTGTCCATTTGTACGACCGAAGATAGTGCGTTATCTCCGGCAAATACTTTTATACCACGGGGAACCAGGGCCGCTTTCACTTTTGGATAATGATCTTCATTGATAATCACCACTGCATTGGGTGTGAATGCCAGGGCCTGCTCAATCAACAAGTCTGCATTGTTCTGCGCAGAAAGCACCTCCACTTGAAAGCGGTCGGGATGAGCACGAATGACCTCCAGCGCCTGCCGGCCGATGCTGCCGGTGGAACCGAGGAGAGCGATGTGCTTTTGGGGGGTCAAATTGAGGATGAAATTGTATAGAGATCAGCGAAAGTTAAGGTTTTTCGGCCTTTAATGTAAATTGTCAGGAAAACCAGTGACTCCCTTGTTGGAGCCATTTGAAATAAATACGAATCTTACCTCAGAATTTAAAATTAGTTGACCATCACGACTTGGGACTGGGTGTCACAGTTGGCTAACCTATTTCTGAAGAAATTTTAGTTTATGTTGGATCCTTTTTGTTTGAAATTTGTCCAAACAATAGAAATTGCATCGCATCTGTAACCATTGCCATAAATGACCGTTCTACTTAATTTGGCCGTTTTCCTAAATCTTGAGGATGGATTTTTTGATTGGATGTGGACGCACGCTCCGCATATTCTAATTTTTTTATTATTAGTAGTGGCAGCAATATGGGTGACATCGAGGGTAAAAGATTATCATTTCCGATTTAAACTGACGGAAGGTAAATGTGATGACTTACGCAATACATATGTGCCGGATTTGCATTCGAAATTTACAGGCATAGACAAGAAATTGAGCCTTGTCCTAACAACAGTACAGAAGATTTCGATGTACTTAATCACTGCGCATGGTTTAGATTCAAAAATATTTGAAGTAAAAAGCCCGATCCAATTAACTCCATTAGGCAATAAAATACTTGAAACAAGCGGTGGAAAAAAATATGTCGATGATCATCTAAGTGAGCTTTTGCAAGCCCTTGAGGCGAAATTACCTAAATCGGGGTTGGATGTCCAAAACTATTCAAATAGTGTCCTAGCCGAGAGGACTATTGACGACGACTTTACCCATATTGAGAATTATGTCTTTCAAAATCCCGTCTATAAAATTGGGGAGGACAGTATTAATATTGAAATGGGGATGACACTCCAAATAATGGGTATCTACTTAAGGAATAAATACTTTGAGAAATATCCTGACCTACAAAAAGACGTGACTTAAGAAGGCGCGACAATCACGAAGGAAACCAAAAAATACGTAGTGTCCTTTGTGTATTCTTCGTGCACTTCGTGACCTTGCATTTTGAAATTCTAAAGCACCTCCGTACGCTGAATCTTGCCGGCATCAAGTTCAATTCCAAATCCCGGCTTTTGGGGCAGCTTAAGGATTCCATTATTGGTAAGCAATGGATCTTTTTGGAAATGGAGTTTGTACCCGACATGGTTGATGAGGTATTCTACCAACGGACAAACCTCGGGCGACTGACTGGCCACTACGTGCAGGGCGGCGTGAATGTTATGGCCGTGCGGAAACACTTTCGCACCAAAAGAGGAGGCCAAATTGCATATCTTCACCAGTTCACTCACTCCACCACACCACTCCGGGTCGGCCTGCACAACCTGAATCGCCCTTGCCTTGAGGAACTCGACGACTTCCCACCGGTTGTAGAAATGCTCACCGGTGGCCACAGGCACGGAGGTACGTTGACTTAACTGGATAAAACTTTCCAGCCGGTTCGGAGCAAAGGGTTCTTCAATCCAATAAGGCCGGTACTTTTCAACGGCCTTGCACCATGCCTCAGCAAAGGGGAGGTCCCATCCCATAAAGGCATCAAACATGAGTTCTGCCTCTGAACCCAATGCCCCGCGAAGTTCTTCAACGAGTTCAATATTTCGATTCAGTCCTGCATTCCCATCACCGGGACTGTATGCCAGAAACCATTTCTGATGGAGAAATCCCTGGGCATACAACTGCTTCGCTTTGTCTCCGGCTTTTCCCTTCTCTACGGTATACCCCAGACAACTCCCATAGACACGAACTTCCTTCCGCGTGGGACCTCCCAACAATTGATAGACCGGTGCACCGAATTGCTTGCCGCGGATATCCCAGAGTGCATTGTCAACAGCACTGAGGGCCATCATATAATGGCCGCCCCTCGAATGCCTGTTGAGACGATACAATTTGTCCCAGAGCGCCTCCCCTTCCAAAGCATCTTTCCCGATCAGGAAAGGGCGGAGTTGTTGTACTATAGGTGTAACTGTTTCCGGATCGACGGGGCCGTATAGTCCATCGATTCCGCCATGGGTCCTGATCCGAAGGTAATCGTGAGTCAGGTTTCCGGTCGATGCCGTTGGACTTGTTTGATCTTTATAAGGAGCCGGTCGCTGGTCTGGATAAATATGAATGGGTTGAGCCTGATACTGATGGTTGATGCCGGCAAGGCTGGTGTAGGGTCCGGTAACCCTCACGATCTCAACGGCATCGATCAAGGCACCGGCATAGAATGGCTTTTCTGCAACGGGCTTGTTCCCGGGAAGCGGCAAAATTCCCACAGCAGAGGCTTGGCTGACGCGTGATATAAACTGACGGCGTGTTGTCATTTTTTTGATGTCGAATATCATTAAAATTGATACCTTTTCAAAAGAAAAAAGGGTTGAACGGCCTTAGATGAATGGACGCCGTTTATGTTATATCCGGATTATTTTTTCGTTTCACCAGATTGTTAACTCCTATGCGTGTGATAATGGTTGTCGTCGCCTTGCTCGCTTTCATTGAAACATCCGCTCAGGATAGCAAGCTGAGTAAGGAAATAAATGCCCATAACAAGGGAATAAAGGTCTGGTGGGCCGGGCATGACAGCTGGTTGATTAAATCAGGAAACGTATTGATCGCCACTGACCTTTGGCTGGAAAACGGAAGCCGGTTCGCCCCTGCCCCCATTACCGCTCAGGAATTGGCGAAGCTCGATGTGTCGTTTGTTACCCACGCACACGATGATCACTTTAATAAATACACTACTTCCATTCTGTTGGAGAAATCCAACTGCATTTTCGTGATGCCGGAAAGTTGCCTCACCAAAGCGCGAGAACTTCATATACCGGAAAACCGCATAAAAGTAGCAAAGCCCCGTGAACCTTTTGAAATCAAAGGGATCAAGGTTAGTCCGATCAGGGCCATTCATGGAAATGCGAATTTTGCCATTTACTATGAGGCTAACTTACAAGATTGCGGCTACCTGATCACCCTGGATTCGGTCACCTTCTTGCAGCCGGGAGATTCTTACTTACTGGAGGACCACCTGTTCCTGAAGCACGTGAATGTTTTGTTCTTCTCCCCAACAGAACACAACACCTACATCGACCGGTCCGTGATCATGATCAATGCGCTGAATCCCGATTTCATTTTTCCTCAACACCACAGCACGATCAGGGTGGACGATTCGAATCGTTTTTGGGCGAAAGGCTATCCGGATGAAGTGAAGATCCTGCTGTCGCAGGAACTTAAAGACAAGTATCACATCTTACAACCTGGGGATCATGTGACGATCAAGTAATAAGTAGGCAATAGGCAAACGGCAGTAGGCAAAGAGTACCCTTGTTACTCAGGGCCCAGTTTACTCAGCTTCGCAAAATCGCCTTTGAGCTTATCGTATAGCGGTTCCACTATCTCAAATACCTTTTGATAGTATTGATGGTTCTTTTCGTTGGGGACAAACGATTTTTCAAGTTCCTCTTTTCTTTCCATCGATGTCTTTATGCCCAATGCCTGAAAACCCTGGAGGGCCGCCCCCAGAGACGATGCGTCGTTTTGTGAATTGACGATGATGGGTTTACCCAAAATATCCGACAAAAGTTGCACCCACCGGTCCGATTTCACGAATCCGCCGCTGGCGATCACCCGCCCGATAGGATGTATCACCTCTTCCACTGCCTGGGCGATCGATTTCAATTCAAAGCAAATACCCTCGAGGATGGCCCTTTTGAAATGGGCCTTCTTATGTTGGATCCGAATTCCAAGAAATACGCCTTTGGCTTGTGAATCATACATGGGTGCCCGCTCCCCCAGGAGAAAGGGTAGAAAAATCAATCCCTCCGAACCCGGGACGGAGAAAGCCTCGTCAACAAATGCTGCACCGTCGGGTTTCACACCCTCTATGTTTTCTTCAAACCACGTAAGGAGAACAGCACCATTGTTTGTGGCCCCGCCGGCGATAAACGTGTGCTCATCCAGCCGGTAATTGAAAATTCTGCTATGCTGATCCGGATAGTAGGAAGATGATGCCATCCGAACAGCCCCGCTGGTGCCGATCGTGACGGACAAGTCGCCGGGACTCATTGCCCCACACCCTAAATGAGCGAGGCAACCATCGTTGGCTCCGACAATAAAGGGTGTCTCCCGCGAAATCGGTAGCCGGGTTGCCCAATCGGAAGACAATCCTGAGCAGCGGTGATAGGGAGAGACAGGTCGTGACAATTTGCCTTCTTCTATGTTGAGTAGACGGAGTACATCGGAAGACCATGTTAACGAATGAACGTCAAAAAGACCGGAAGCCGAAGCAATTGAATAATCAACTACATATTCGCCGAATAATCTGGCAAAAACATATTCCTTCATGGAAACGAATTTATAAGCCTCGCGAAATAATCCAGGCTGTTCTTCTTTCATCCACATCAGTTTGCACAACGGCGACATGGGATGAATGGGTGTTCCGGTTTGGCTGTAGACGGTTTTCCCCAGCGCCGTTGACCGGAGCTTTTCAGCTTGTTTCGCGCTCCGCGTATCGGCCCACGTCATCAACCGTGTCAACGGTTCGCCCGCCTTACCAACGGCCAGCAGGCTGTGCATGGCGCCGCTGAACGAGACACCGGCAAGAAATCCGCCGGAGTTGAACTGAACGGATTGTGTAATTATTTCCACAACTGCCTGAAAAACTTCCTCAGGATCCTGTTCCGCAGATCCTGACTGAGTGTAGTAAGTGGGGTATTCCTTCTGAAAATTGGACAGGATCTCTCCGTCCGGACGAATTGCCAAGCCCTTGGTACTGGTCGTACCGATATCAATGGCAAGGAGATAAGTTTCCAAGGAATCCGGTTAGATCAGAAAAATAGGAAAAGTTCGCGGTTAACCGGGAACCGCAGTGCCTATCTCTTTAGAAATTTATAGATGCTCCGGGAGTTGGTTTCGTCGTCATGGATGGCCAACAGGTAGTATCCCGAGGGAAGGTCTCGCACCTTGATACGAACTTCAAAATCATCGACTATCTCTGATTCTACTTCCAGCGAATTGCCGATAATGGTATTCATAGCCAATTTTATTCTTCTCGCATGAGGCCACTCAAATTTGACGGTCAGGTAATCGGTGGCCGGATTGGGAAAAAGCGATACGGATTTTACCGGGTCGCCATTATCAGGTTCATGGAACGATGGTTCCTCGCGCACCTGCGCCAGGCTTCTTTGGGCTGCAAAGAGGCTCAACACAAGGAATACTATGATTTTGGCGTTTTTCACGTAGTTCTAATACGGATTAATTACCCTTTAGATACAATAAGTAAGCCAAAAGTTTGTTGTGGCGGGGTAAATAGTTGCTTTTTGTGAACCTAACCGGCGATTTGCCTGAAAGCCTGAGGAATTTGGTCGACCAAATCGGAGGCAATTAATGAATTTATGCCTTTTTCCCGGCAGGCCAGGTCGCCGGACAGTCCGTGAAGGTAAACGCCCAGGATAGCTGCATCGCCCGCCGAATATCCCTGGGCCAATAGGCCGGTCAGTATTCCGGTTAGTACATCGCCACTCCCGCCTGTCGCCATGCCCGGGTTGCCGGTGGAATTAAAAAATACTTTCCCATCCGGTAAGGCGATAGACGAATGAGCGCCTTTCAAAACAACCACCGATTTGGTTTCGCGGGAAAGTTGCTTCTGCTTCTCAAGGCGATCAAAATCATTGGACCAGGGGCCCGTCAATCGCTCAAATTCTTTAGAATGAGGTGTGAGGATGCTCCCCGACGGAAGCCGTTGAAGCAGCTCGCGGTGGCCGGATAAAATATTTAGCCCATCTGCGTCGATCACCATTGGCTTACCGTGCTGAAGTACCTCGGCGAAACCGGCAGCCGTCTTTGGGTCCTGGCCAATACCCGGCCCTATCCCGATCACGTCAAAAGCTTCCACCGAACCGGCAGCGGTAAATATTTTTTCGTTCGCATCGATAGACGCCATGGCTTCCGGCACAGCAGTCTGAACAATGTTGTATCCTGCCGGCGGAACATGCAAGGTGAGCAATCCGACCCCTGATCGCAAGGCGGCCCTGGCCCCCAAAACACAGGCGCCCATCTTTCCGTAACTCCCCGCGATCAACAACGCCTTGCCGTTATTTCCTTTATGATCGAACTTCGAGCGGAGTTTCATTTTTTTCTTTACACCCTTTCGCGTTAGAAAAAAATAAGGCACGTCCACCTCCTCCAAATATTTCCGGCTCAACCCGATATCAACGAGGTGCCAGTCTCCGACGAACGAATTATTTTCGGGGAACAGGAAAGCCAGTTTCGGCAGTTGAAATGAAACGGTATGATCTGCCATTACGATCGCTCCGGTTGAATGACCATCCGACAATAATCCGGATGGGATATCAACGGCGACCGTAGTGGCTTGCGTTTTGTTGATACACGCGATGGCCTGTGCATAAATCCCATCCACTGGCCTGGACAGGCCCGATCCAAAGACTGCGTCGATCAGCACATGGCGGTCGTGGAAGAGGCCCTGATCCATCTCTGACGTGATATCGAACAGGGTAGCTTTGTCCGGAAGCCGGGAAAGGTTCCTGGTAAAGTCCTCCGAGACTTTTACTTCTCCGCGAACCACCCAGACTTTCACGGAGTAGCCCCAGTCGGTCAGCATCCTTGCAATACTCAGTCCATCGCCGCCATTATTTCCCGTCCCGCAAACGACACCTACCTTTTGCGCAAGGGTAAACCTGGGTGTAAACCAGGACACAAAAGCACGGCAGGCCCGTTCCATCAAATCAATGGATGCTACCGGTTCATGTTGGATGGTGTAGGCATCACACGACTTGATTTGAGCGGCACTTAGGATTTTAAGCATAAACGAAAGTAACTACGCCGGTCGGAACGGCAAAATTCCTCCGGATTGTTGACGCCATTGTCGATTCTGGTGATATAGGGGAGCTTGTCAAAGTACAAAAAGGACCAACTTCGAATTGGGAGCTTCCAAAAATTAAGGGGTAATAAAATAAGGTGAAAGGAACGCGCGTAATGGGTCAAGCGATCTGGACTTAAGATTCCAAAGTTCATTTAAGTAATCCCTCTTCTCTTCTTTAGCTGTCCCGGCATTCTCAAAAGAATCGATGTAAATAAAATTTTCTCTTTTTCATTCAAAGACTTCAAATTTTGAATTTGAAGGCCTTCAATGCACCTTTTGTAGGTGTCAATACATCCAAACACCGCTTCATTTCTTGCTATTCTCCGTAACAGTGTCTCCAGATCCCCTCTTTCTTCATTATTAGGAAACAAGAAAACTTCAAATTGAATTTTAAGAGCTTGCCTTTCTACGATCAATTCTTTAACGCGCGCTTGATAGTTGCCGTTTGCGTCAAATATCAGAAGATTAATTAATCCTTGATCGGTACTTTTTTGAAATTGATGAGCAAATTTCTTTAGACTATCCTT
>DATHFS010000519.1:0-2072 GCA_035317975.1 Cyclobacteriaceae bacterium
TACCGTTAAATACAAAGGGAAGCCTTTACTGATCAACCATTCGCTCTACAGCGATTTGGAAATGAGAACGTTGAGAAATAGTGCATAAAACTCCGGATTCTCTTCTTTGATCCCCCAATCTTTGTGTTCTTTGTGGTTCTTCGTGTTCTTTGTGACCTTGAATTGGCTAAATCCGAAGGACTCCGGACTCCTTCGGAGAAACCAGTAACCTGAATCACCCTTCTACGAGCCCATTCTTTATCATGTACGCGTAACTTTTTCGCAACGCTTCGAAAATGTCCGTTTCGCATTTATCGAACTCCACGACCATCCATTCCGGTTCTCCTGCGTTTGCAATAGCCGGAAAATCCTGGGAACCGGTTCCGGCCGCTACCATGAAATCGTCGGGCCCGGCAGCAGGGCCGTCTTTGATGTGAAGAAAACGTGCCCGGTTGGCAAATTGGCGAACAACCCTGGCAGGAACCTGCCCGGCAACTTTTGTCCAATACGTATCGATTTCATAGAAAATGTCCTTGTCTATCAGGTCAGACAGGATCGCAAAAGGAAGTCTTCCGTCCGCATGGGGCGTCATCTCCCACCAATGGTTGTGGAGGCCAAAGCGCAGGCCCCTGGACTTGGCGAAGGCATTGGCTTCATTGTAGTGGTCCGCCAACTGTTTGATTCCTTCCATCGTTTTGTATTGACTGTTTTCCGGCCAGCCGTGCCAGATCATCGTCTTGCAGTCATAGACTTCGGCCAGTTCCATCCAGGTATCCCGCTGCTTACCCACCGGCATTTCGCAATGAATTGAGCAGACTTTCAGTCCGGTACTCTTCAAGGCTTTGCCTGCTTGTTTGATCGTGATCGTCTCAGGAAAGAACGCCGTTTCTACGGCATTGAAACCGATCGACTTGACTTTTTGCAAGGCGCTTTCCATGTTCTTTTCAATGTCATTCCGCACCGTCCACAGTTGCAGGGCCAGCCGTGGTTTCTTTTTATCGGGGAAATCAATTCCGGCCATCGATCCCAAACCGGGGAGGCTTAGGGCAAGAGTGGAGAGGCCTGATAATGTCTGTTGAAGGAATATTCTTCTTGGTAACATATTATTTGGGTGTCAACTTAATTTGATCTTCATCAATAGGTGGCTCACCGTTATGTTCAAAATACAAGTTGAGAGCCTCCACTATGTTTGCCTTAATTTCTTTGAAACTATCCCAGCCGTATAGACCGGGTACGGGTCAGCTCCAGCTGAGTATCCGCTATTCGTCTTTTCTATCGTAACCTTGATCTTCTTCATGGCCCTGCTTATTTTAATCCTGCCTGTTTCATGATTTTTTGCTGCAATCCTTTGCCGATTACGTGATCCAATGCAGTGTCTGAGGTTTGACCGGATTTTCGAATGGAAGATTGTCCTGCTGCGCTTTTTGATACAGTCTCTTGATCTCATAATACCACCGGGCCTGCGTGTCGGGCTCGCCAATCAGCATCAAGGTAGGATTGGATTGGAGCCCCTGGCCGAGTTTAATAAAAACGTCAAGGTCTTGACCGATGAATTGTTTACCCAACCGCTTCAACGGCCACCACAGCCATTTTACCAAAGGAAGCGAGGTGTAGAAAATGTGGTTCAGCTCCGTAGTATGTTCATCTAGCGGGGTTAGGATAGTGATCGAAATAATTTCGTGTTTCGTTCCGACCTGAATGTGTTCAATACGATTTCCTGGAATTTCGAACGTGATCTCTGTAGAGGTCCCTCCCTTCAATACATTGTATCCTTTGGAATTGGCGGAAGGCTTGTGGCGCACCATCTTGAATCCCAGGGGCGTAGGCTCAAACTGTTTTTCTTTTAGCCGCAACGCTTTCGCGGAACGCCAATACCAGGACTGGTGCACAAAGGTGACGTGCGCAGGGTCCACCAGTCCGATGACCGAGTGGTCAATGTTCGCCGGCAAAACAACCCGGTCGACGTGCAGAAATTTTTCTCCGGCCGCCAGCTTCAGGTTGGGGGGGTCTACTTTTGGCTGGACGTTGGGTATTTTCTTTTCAGGAATATAGATCCAAACCGTTCCGTTAATTTCCCGAACGGGATATCGAAA
>DATHFS010000520.1:0-4209 GCA_035317975.1 Cyclobacteriaceae bacterium
AAAGCCAGGGCACAATGAAGGCGTCGATCTGCATGAGATGCGAGATCAGGTTTCCAATCGCAATTCCCAGAACGATGCCCACGACGCCACCCAATAAACAAACTACAATCGCTTCGATCACAAATTGCTGGCGGATGCGCAAGGGCGTTGCCCCCAGGGCCTTTCGAACGCCAACCTCTTGCGTTCTTTCGGTCACCGATACCAGCATGATATTCATTAGGGCAATGGAAGCGCCGAGGAGGGTAATGAAGCCTACGCCAAATCCTCCAATCCGAAGGCCGCTCGTGATACTCTCCAGGTTTTCCGCGAGGGTTTCGCTTTTTTCAATTTCAAAGGAATTTTGATGCCCGATCTGGTCATGGCGAATGCTCCGCATGAGGCCGGTGGCTTCACCCATCGCGGCGTCGACTTGCGTCACATCATTGATCCCCACGGTCAGGTAATAATCGAGCCCGCGGCCGGAAGCCAATTGATTGGCCACCAGAATAGGGATCTGAACCATGTTGTCGTAATTGTCTTCCGATAGCTCTCCCTTTTCTTTCAATACGCCGATCACTCTTAACTGACTTCCAAAAACAGAGACCTCCGATCCTATCGGGTTTCCATTTTCACCAAAAATGGAATTAACAACTTTTTTACCCAGGACGGCCACCCGGGATCCGTATTGCGTTTCAATAGAAGAGAAATTTCTTCCCTTCTCGATGTTCAATCCTTTGATGCCCGCATATTCGGCATTGACACCCATGACTACAACGTTGGGGTTCGTCTTTTTAGAAAGGTGCTTCACCTCCGCAATGCCGGTGAGGCGAGCTGACAAACTGATGTCGGCCGGGAAGGTATAGCGATTAATAAACTGTTGGGCTTCTTTTAACTGCAGGGAGGAATAGGCTTTTTCCTTAATTCCACCCCGTCTCCCACCCCGGTTGGTTCTGGTGTAAATGTCAAATGTATTAACACCCAAAGAGGACAGGCTCTCCGAAACTGAAAATTCTATCCCGTCGATTGCGGTAAGAATGCCTACCAACGCCATAATTCCAATCGCCACAATGAGGGCTGTAAGAACAGACCGTAGTAAATTTGCCTGGACAGACCGGAGCCCCTCCCTGATGTTTTCAATCAAATTCATCTGTATCTTTATAGGGTAGTCTGATTTTTTTAAGACTTTTGAATAGTAAAAGTAGGCATGCTACGTTTTAATAGGAGACTTTCCTTTGACTATTTTGTTACAGGATCAGGGAATCAAAAGAATTTAACGATGCGGATTGTCCTTTTGTTCTGTTTTTTGGGTCTGTTAAGGGTAGCGGAGGCCAATTATATCTTTATCCCGATGGATACCAAGCAGGTCAATCACCTGAAAGCCTACGGGATTGCCTATTGGATCCTCAAAGGCGAAATGGAGGTCGACTGGCTCCTGAACTACCGGGGAGGAAGTTTTATGTGCAAATACCAGCCAAAAATCCAGAATGAGTTGGTCATCCGCGGGATCAGCTTCGAGATCATATCGGACGGCGACGCCAATTCTATTATCGCTGAGATTGCCAGCCCCGCCGTGAATTATGATATCATGAAGCTGGAAAAATATCCGCGCATAGCAGTGTACTCACCCAAATCCAAACAGCCCTGGGACGATGCGGTTACACTGGTGCTTACCTACGCCGAAATTCCTTATGATGTGATCTTTGACGATGAAGTGATGGATGGCAAACTTCCAAAATACGATTGGCTCCATCTTCACCATGAAGACTTTACCGGACAATACGGTAAGTTCTTCGGCATGTATCAGCACATGCCCTGGTACCTGGAGCAACAAAAAGAAGCAGAAGGCATTGCCCGCAAGTATGGATTCGGCAAAGTTTCACAGTTAAAGCTGGCGGTCGCCAAACATATCAAAGAGTTTGTAGCGGGAGGTGGTTTTCTCTTTGCGATGTGCTCTGCTACCGATTCCTACGACATTGCCCTGGCGGCAGAAGGAGTGGATATCTGCGACCGCATGTACGATGGCGACCCGGCGGATCCCCAGGCCCAGGAAAAACTGAAATTCGATAATACATTTGCCTTTACGGATTTTCACATTTCCAGGGACCCGTATCAATATGAGTTCTCCGACATCGACAATAACGCACCGGAGCGGGGATTGCGTCAGGACAACGACTACTTCTCGTTGTTTGAATTTTCTGCCAAATGGGATCCAATCCCCACCATGCTGACTCAAAATCACACACGGGTGATCAAGGGGTTCTATGGCCAGACAACAGGCTTCAAAAAGCGGGTGATCAAGCCTGAAGTAGTGGTCATGGCCGAAAACAAAGACATCAATGAAGCCAAATATTTACACGGTGTCTTTGGCAAAGGCTTCTGGACTTTTTACGGAGGTCACGATCCAGAAGATTACCAACATACCGTTGGAGAAGAACCTACCGATCTGACCTTGCACCCCAACTCGCCGGGCTACAGGCTCATCCTGAACAACATCCTTTTTCCGGCAGCGAGGAAGAAGAAACAAAAGACGTAGAAGGGATCCAAAGGGGACGATGCAACCACGTCGTTCCGCATCGTCCTCTTCAAGAGACGATGCTGGACCACCCCGTCAAGTATCGTCTCCCGAGGGGACGATACGTTCCCGGTCCAGGGCTCGCGCATCGTCCCCTTTTCGATGCTGGACCTAACCTCAAGTATCGTCTCCCGAGGGGACGATACGTTCCCGGTCCAAGGCTCGCGCATCGTCCCCTTTCGATGCTGGACCTAACGTCAAGTATCGTCTCCCGACTGGACGCTACTTCATTATTCTAAATTCCTTGTTCCATATTCAAAATTCGAATTTTGAATATGGAATGAAGAATAATGAATTCTGAAGTGAGTGTGCCCACAAATCGGAGCTCAACCCAATCTTAAATTTTAATTTCTAATGCATCCGATCTCCCCGGACGACCAGGTTCTTAATAATTCCCGTTTCAAGCTTAAGCCATTCGCGCCAACGGGATTCTACGCCTTTGGGATCGGCATATTCTTTTGCCAGGGAAATAAACATCTTGTAGTGACTTGCTTCGGATACCATCAACTCATAGTAGAACACCTGTAGCATAGGATCCCTGAGCTCCTTCCATAGCAACCGGAAGCGTTCACAACTTCGCGCCTCGATCAGGGCATTGAGTAATAACTTTTCTGTCAATTGTTGTTCCCTGTTCCCGCCTTTGCGAACGGCTTTTTGAAGTTGCTCGACGTATTCGTCTTTCCTTGGCGGAAGGAGCGGCAGACCACGCTTACGCAATTCCAACAGCACCCGCTCAAAATGACTCCACTCCTCCGCTACGACCGGCGTGAGCGTCGCCACCAACTTTTCTCTTTCCGGGTATTGAATAATCAGGGAAATGCAGGATGAAGCTGCCTTTTGTTCACACCAGGCATGATCCACCAGTATCTCATGAATATTCTTTTCTGCATTTCCGGTCCAGCGTGGATCGGTGGGCAATTCGAGGCCCAGGACATACTTCTCCATCTTAATCAAAGAGAAGCAATTCAAACCCAAAATCCAATACACTGTGCTGGCCCTGATAGGTGGGCGTGGGTACATAGCCTATTTTGGTAAAAGCCTGAACGAGGTTATGGTATTTGAAAAAGAATTTTCCACGCTTCAGCTTCGCGTCAAAGAAAATGTCGGCGAGCAGAAACTGGGCGACGGTGGCGCGCTGCTGAACATAAAATTGCTGGATCGATGGATCGTAACTGAGCGCATGATAAGCCGATTTCCAATGCCCGTCCACCCCAATCTGAACGATGAGATTTCCCTTGAACAGGGCGTTCTCGTAGGCCACCTGACCATTGAAAAATACCTGGGGAATTTGAAATGCATTGTCGTCGTTCTTCAAAAAAGAAGTGTAGATCACTTGTGGACGCAAGTACAAACGCCTGAATAAACGCAGCGTCATCCGCAGCTCGGGAGAGAAGATGACCTGACTCCCATGGGATTGAAAGGGCAACACCTGCTGATAGGCCGAAGGATCCACCTGTTCTCTGAAGTAGAGATAATTACTAAACGTGCTGAAGGTTGCCCCGGGCGAAATAAACAACGGACCGAGTTGCGCTTTCAGGAACCCATTCAATTGCAATGCGGTGATATCCGAAAATGAATTATTCCAGGCATGGTGACTACCATAATACACTTGTTGCATCAATCCAGGCTTAGAGAGTGAACTTCTCCCCGACGCGTCA
>DATHFS010000521.1:0-3157 GCA_035317975.1 Cyclobacteriaceae bacterium
AGGGCAAGCGCGGTAGCGCCGTTGTGGGCTTTGTGGATCCTGTATTTATCCGACAGGATATTCTCCAGCAACGAGGTGATTTGCGCGTTGTCGTCCACGACGAGAATGGAGTAGGGGTGTTGGCTTAATACCGTATTCGTCACGTTATCCGGTTGATCAACCAGGTAGTGGTCGGTTTCGAATTCGAGTGATATTTTTTCACTGAGGTTGTACACCGGGGGGAGCATCACCGGGCTTTGTTGGCTCGTGTCCGGATAGAACTCTTTTGCGACAGGAATGACGACCGTAAAAGTACTTCCTTTGCCAGGCCTGCTTTCCACCCTTATTTCTCCGTGATGAATCAAAACCAAACTCCGGGTAAGGGAAAGACCAATGCCCGTGCTTTTAGTGAGGCCCATGATATCGATTTGTTGGTTAGGATTTTGGTAGAAGCTCTCGAATACCTTGTCTTTGTTTTCTTCCGTTATCCCAATTCCCTGATCCCGGATAGCAAACAAGGCCTTGCCATTCACTTCTTTCAGCAGTACGCTAACGCTTCCTCCTTTAAAGCTGTACTTGATGGCATTGGAAATAAGATTGATCAGTATTTTCTCCACCTTTTTTGCATCCACGAGGCCGGGCAAGGATTCAGGCTCAGGGTGGAATTCCAGGTGCACTTCCCGGTCGGCAGCATGCTGCTGAAAAGATTCTACTACTTCCTGTGTGAAGGGAACCAGGTCGACGGAGAAAATCTCCAGACTGTCTTTGCCGCTTTGTATTTTGCGGAATTGAATGAGTTCTTCAATTAATTTTTGAAGCCGGAGTGAATTGCTGTAAATCGTTTTTAATTGTTTTTTGTCTCCGTCGTCTTTGCTTTTGTTGAGCAGGGAAGTAACCGGGCCCAGGATCAAGGTCAATGGCGTACGGAATTCGTGGGCAATGTTTGTAAAGAATTGAAGTTTGTAGTCGTTCAATTCTTTTAACTGATGCGCCTTGAACTTATCCATCGCCATGGCTTTTTTCGTGCGGAGCCGCCACCGGATGTATAGCACAATGGCAATCTGTATGCCCATCGCCAGCAATACATAAAATGAGTAGGCCCAGGAGGTCTTCCAGAACGGGGGAGTTACCGTGATGTCGATGGTCCTGGGAACAGGATGCCAGTCTCCGTTTTCGTTGGTGTAGTTAATATTCAATTTATAATGGCCCGGAGGCAAGTTGGTGATCGACACCGACTGCTGCTGCCCGATGTGGTTCCAACCTTTGTCAAAATTTTCCAAAAAGTATCCGTATTCACTTTTTTGCTTGTTCCAGTAATCCAGGGTGGTAAAGAAAAAAGTGATGAAGTTCTGATCATAGTTCAGATTAATGTTCTCCGTAAAGTCAATATTGCCCGTAAGGAGATGACTTCCATCGCCGGGGACGACGGTCTCATTGCGGACCTGGAATTCCGTTATCGCGAGCCTGGGGAAATAGTTCTGGGTATTCAGCTTGGTCGGATAGACGATATCCAGACCGTCGATCCCCCCGAAATAAAGTTTCTCCGAGAGGGTAGACTTAAAGGCGGCACCGTCCGTAAATTCATTGTTCTCCAGGCCATCGTTGGTATCAAAATTCCTGAATGAATTCTTTGCCCGGTCGTACATCAACAATCCATGGTTTGTCGAAATCCAGATGTTTTCTTTAGGATCCTCCAGGATATCGTGGATGGTATTGTTGGGGATCCCTTCATGCTGTGTATAGTGATCAATCCGGTACGGCTTTCGTTGTAGAAACAGGCGATTGAGTCCGCCACTCGTGCCGACCCACAGTTGTTCCTGCCTGTCGATATACAGGCTCAGAACATCATTATTACAAAGACTGAGTTTTTGATTTGCTCCCGCCTGAATATGTTCTTCAAGTTCTTTCGTGAGCGAATTGTACCGGTAAATGCCGCCGCCCCGGGTTCCAAACCAAAGCAAATTCGGCTTCTCTTCTACAATCGAATACACGATGTTACTCTTCAGGGATAGCCTGTTTTCATTTTCCGAGTGCTGTACCTGGTCGTGTTCGATCAGCCTGTAGGTCCCCCTCGGTGTCCGTGAAACCTTGAGGTGAATGATGCCATAGCCGCTTGTCCCCAGCCAGATATCATTAAAAGCATCGACGCAAATGGAATAAACCGAGCTAAACGATAGATCGGTGTTGTTTTCAAAGTCCCCCGGGAAATGAAAAATCGTATTGGTCCCCGCTTCCAGCATGTCAATTCCCTCGCCGTCAAGCCCCACCCATATATTTCCATGGTGGTCTTTGTTGAGGGAAAGAACGGCATCGTTGCTTAGCCCGTTTCGGGAATTGATTATTTTAGTCCGATCGGAGTTGGGCGTAATAATATTTAATCCCCCGCCGCGCGTACCCACGTACAATGTTCCCGATTGGTCTTCATAAATCGAACGAATAATATTGTGTGAGAGCCGGCCGTTTTCCGGAGGGCCTGACAAAATGGAATAAAACGTTTTTGGCCGCGTCAGGAATTTGTAAACGCCATCGCCATCCGTGCCCACCCAAACCAGGTCCTGTTTAGTTTCGGTAATGGTCAATATTTTTATTCTCGCTTTTGAGAACGCAGGAAAATACGAATTCATTGAATTCGCCGTGAAGCCGGCGCCGTCCTTCGTTATTTTCAAAACGTCACCCAATTCAGTGCCGACCCAAATGGCAGTGTGATCTAAGGTTTCGGATAAGGAAGAGACGGTGACATTGCCAAGGTGAAGCTGCTCCGGTTTTGTTTCGATGCCGGCAAGATCAAAAAGAAGAAGGTTTCCGGGATTTTTCGCAATGGCCAGGAAATGCCTTTCGCCGAGGCGCAGGAATTTATGAAAGGCAAGTTGGTTTCGACTGACCAGTTGTTTGGAATAAACTAACCGGTTATGAAGTGTGCAAACCAGTTTTCCGTCACTGCCTAGCATATAAAGGAGCCCGCCATGGTCTTCAATATCCACCACCGAAGCAAGCCATTGCGGGTCTAGCCCCTCAAAATTAACAGGAAGAAACCGGTCCTCTTTATTAGAATACCGACTGATCCCTTTACCAATCCAACTCGTCCAGATCGAGGAGTCTGAACCCACGCATGCCCGTATATTATATTCCAGGAAAGGAATACCGTTCAGACTATCGAGATAGGGTTGAAACGTATCGG
>DATHFS010000522.1:0-3546 GCA_035317975.1 Cyclobacteriaceae bacterium
GTAGCCTCCAGGTCAGCCTGGGTGCGGGCGCAGGTGGCTACGTCAAAACCCCCTTGAGCAAATTTTTCCAGGATGGCCCTGCCTATTCCTCTGGTTCCTCCGGTTGCCACGATCAACTTGTTCATGAGAATTTATTTTATCTTTGGGCAAGATAGCATTTAACAACTTTTTCATGAAGGAATTCGGTCAGTATGTGATGTTTATCCAATCGCTGTTTGTCAGGCGGGAAACGTTTAAGACCTATTATAAACTAACACTGGAAGAGTGTATTCAAATCGGAGTAAAATCGATTTCACTTATTGCGTTGGTGTCCTTTTTCATGGGGGCCGTGACGACGGTTCAAACGGCATACAACATGGTGAGTCCGCTGATCCCCCGGTTTGTGATATCACAGGTTGTCCGGGAAATGACGCTCCTCGAACTGGCTCCCACTATCATTGCGGTGATTTATGCGGGCAAGGTGGGATCGAGTATGGCGAGTGGCCTGGGAACGATGCGCATCACCGAACAAATCGATGCCCTGGAAGTAATGGGTATTAACTCCGCTTCCTACCTCGTTCTTCCCAAAGTAGTGGCCTCCCTTCTGATGTACCCGCTCCTGGTGATCGTTGCTGCCGTTTCTTCCCTGGTGGGTGGATACTTAGTGGGTACCATCACCGGCGTCATCACACCGACAGACTACATCTACGGGATCCGGTTTACCTTTAATGATTATTCCATCACCATTGCGTTGATGAAAGCCATTGTGTTTGCCTTTCTCATCTCAACCATTTCTTCTTTTAAGGGATACTTCACCCAGGGAGGAGCGTTGGAAGTGGGTATTGCCAGTACGGCCGCGGTCACGACCAGCGTGATCGCCGTATTGTTGTCGGATTACTTCCTGGTACAAATCCTGTTGAAAAACGCATGATCAAGGTAACGCAGATTTCCAAGGCATTTCAGAACCGGCCGGTGTTGCATCCCATATCCGGCGAATTCGACAAGGGAAAGACCAATTTGATCATCGGTTCGAGCGGTACCGGAAAAAGTGTACTGTTGAAATGCATTGTCGGCCTCCTCCAGCCTGACACAGGAAATGTTTATTATAACCTCCGCAACTTCACCGAAGCCGACAAAGAAATGAAGGCGGAGATCCGGAGGGAGATCGGAATGCTTTTCCAGGGTGCTGCGCTCTTTGATTCCAAGAACGTAGAGAAAAATGTCATGTTTCCATTGGATATCCTTACGAAAATGCCCTACCCGGAGAAGATTGAGCGCGTCAACTTCTGCCTTCAACGCGTGGGCCTTGAAAATGTAAACAAGAAGATGCCTTCGGAAATTTCGGGAGGGATGAAAAAACGGGTGGGTATTGCCAGAGCCATTGTCAACAACCCTAATTATTTGTTTTGTGATGAGCCCAACTCGGGGCTGGACCCACAGACCTCTATTTTGATCGACGAACTCATCCATGAAATTACCCATGAGTTTGACATCACCACGATCGTCGTGACCCACGATATGAACTCCGTGATGGGAATAGGTGAAAAGATCATGTTTTTATATAAAGGTGAAAAAAAATGGGAAGGGTCCAACAGAGAGATTGTGAATTCCGGGGTAAAGGAATTGGATGATTTTGTTTTTACGAATAAGGTGATGCGAAGCCTGAAGGTGTGAAAAATTCTAAACATAGGAGGCGCGGAGGCGCAAAGTAGGTAATTGAGCTTATTTGCCCAACTATGGTTTTACCCAATTAGTAACCTTTTGCCATTACGGGGGTACTTAAAATGTGGGGGACGAAGCAACGTATTCCGACCCAACCTTGTCCTTCCAAAAACGACCAGTCTATGGTTAAAAACTACTTTCTTATTGCGATCCGGAATATCGCCCGTAACAAACTTTTTTCCACGGTTAACATCCTGGGCCTGGCGACAGGCATTGCCAGTGCGCTGATGATCTTCCTGTGGGTAAATGATGAGTTGAACGTTGACCAGTTTCATGCTCAGCTTCACCGCATCTACCGGGTTATGGAAAACCAAAAGTACACCGATGGAAAGCTTTTTACATTCAATTCAACGCCGGGGCCTATGGCGCCCTTTATCAAGGAGAAATACCCCGAAATCGAAAAAGCCTCACGGTTCACCTGGGAAGTAAATAACCTGTTTCAGGTTGGGGATAAATCGTTCACTGAAAAGGGCCGTTACGCAGATCAGGATTTCCTGGATATTTTCTCGTTCCCGTTGCTCGAAGGCAACGCCGCCACGGCCCTGACCGAGAAAAATGCTATTGTCATCAGCCGGCAAGTAGCGGAAAAATACTTCGGCAAAGGAGAAGCCCTGGGTAAGCTATTGGTGATGAATACCAAGCACAGTTTTTTAGTTTCCGGTGTCCTGCAAGACCTGCCGAAGAATTCTTCACTCCAGTTTGATTACTTGCTTCCGTTCTCGTTTTTCTGGGACGAGAACAAGTGGCTGGACCAGTGGGACAGTAATAATATTCGAACCTATATCCTGTTGAAAGCGGGCGCCAACGAGAAAACATTCTCAGGAAAGTTTGTCGATGAGGTCAAAACGCATGTTGAGAAAACCAATGTGAAATTGTTTATTCAACCTTTCAGCAAGTCGTATTTGTACGGTGAATTTGAAAATGGAAAACAATCCGGAGGCAGGATTACCTATGTTAAAATTTTCTTTATACTGGCTGTTTTCGTTTTGCTTATCGCCAGCATCAATTTCATGAACCTTTCAACCGCTCAGGCAACAAAGCGGGCCAAGGAAGTGGGGCTGAGAAAAGTGATTGGCGCAGCGCCCCGGCAACTTTTCAGGCAATTTATGGGAGAGTCATTTTTGACAGTTTCCCTTTCAGGGGTAATCGGGCTGGGACTTGCACTTTTACTGATGCCCGTATTCAACGAAGTGAGCGGGAAAAGTGTGAGCATCAACCTGCTGAACACCCGGATAGCCTTGATTTTTGTTGCCGTTGTATTTTTCACTTCTATCCTGGCAGGGAGCTACCCGGCTATTTTCATGTCGGAATTCAAACCGGTGCAGGTATTAAAGGGCCAGTTAAAAAGCGGGTTAAAGGCAGCATTTTTCCGGAAAACGCTGGTGATCGTTCAATTTACCCTCTCTATTATATTGATCATCAGCACCCTGGTCGTCTTCCGTCAAATGGAATTCATGCAAAACCGCGATATCGGGTTTGTCCGGGACAATGTTTTTTATTGCTGGATGGAGGGCGATATGGTGTCGAAGTTTGAAACGATTCGCATGCGGCTGCTGTCAGAACCCGGTATCGAGAGTGTAACTGCCTCCGGTCAGTTGCCGATTGATATTGGAAACTCAACCTCGGGAGTTCAATGGCAAGGAAAGGACCCGGAAGAACGGATCCTCTTTACCAATCTGAATGTAGATTATGATTTTATTCAAACGTTGAAAATGAATATGATTGAAGGGCGGCCGTATGACAGAAATCAGGTGACCGATAGTTCCAACTATATTGTCAACCAAAAGGCGGCCGGGAAATTTGGATTCAAAAATGGAGTAGCGGGTCAGGACCTTACGATGTGGG
>DATHFS010000523.1:0-9024 GCA_035317975.1 Cyclobacteriaceae bacterium
GATCGTGGCCAAACGCATTCTGCAGGATTGTTACGACGAATTCATAAAAAAGCACTATTCTAAAATTCAGAAAAAACTTGACCTGGACGATGAAGAGTACATCAAGGATGCCATCGATTTGATTGTAAAGCTGAACCCCAAGCCAGGGGGCGAAATCGCATCGGGGTTGGTTAAGAACCATTATGTTATTCCTGATTTTATCCTGACGAACAACAATGGGAAGCTGGAGTTGTCGCTGAACAGCAAAAATGCACCCGAACTGCGCATCAGCCGCTCCTACACCGATATGTTCAAAGCGTACCATAAAAGCGATAAGAAAGATAAAAAGCTGAAAGAAGCCGTTACGTTTGTCAAGCAGAAACTGGATGCGGCAAAATGGTTTATCGATGCGATCAAGCAACGCCAGCATACCCTCATGCGGACCATGCAGGCGATTATCGATTTTCAATACGAATACTTTCTGGAGGGGGATGAAACCAAGCTGAGACCAATGATCCTGAAAGATATCGCCCAGATGATCAACATGGATATCTCCACGGTCAGCCGGGTAGCCAGCAGCAAAAGCATACAAACCGACTTCGGGATCTTTCCATTGAAATATTTTTTCTCTGAAGGGATTGCAACCGACTCAGGAGAGGAAGTCAGCAGCCGGGAAGTGAAACAGATCATTAAAGACCTGATCGAATCGGAAGATAAAAGCAAGCCCTTTTCCGACGATAAGCTCGAAGACCTGCTCAACGAGAAAGGATACAACATCGCGCGTCGTACCGTTGCGAAATACCGCGAACAACTGAATATTCCAGTAGCCCGGCTTAGAAAGGAGATGGCACGGTGAGGGCAGCGCAAATTGTCTCTTTTGTTTTTCACCCGCTGTTGCTGACTACCTACTTGGTGTTGTTGTTAGGCTGGTGGATGCCCGCCATGCTGCTCGTCCGCCAGGAACACCTCCTCACCTTTGTCGCGTTTATCTTTGGAATTACATTTGTTTTGCCCGCCCTGAACGTATTGGTGTTCCGGCAGGTTGGCCTGATTGCCTCCTGGAAGATGGGAACGAAGCAGGAACGAATCCTTCCCTTCATTTTTAACAGCATCGTCTACATGCTGATTGCAATTCTTTTGATCTACCGGGTTCATTTATCGACAAACTTTGCAAAACTGATGTTGATTATTGCTGTCCTGGCGGCGACTGGCACTCTCTGTACTCTTTTTTTGAAAGTAAGTATTCACAGCCTGGGCTGGGCCGGGTTAGTGGGAATTGTGCTCCCGCTCAACAGCGCCATCCATGGTTCGCTGGTGCCGACAGCGGTTCTGATCGTGATTGCAGGATTGGTGATGTCGGCCCGGCTCAAGCTGAATGCCCATACTCCACGGGAGGTGATGATTGGGGGATTGGCTGGGTTTGTCATAGGGATAGCAGGGATGAGTATTCTGTTTTAGTCATGGACTGTCAATTTTTAAAGTACGAAGTCAGAGAAGGCGTTGCCAGGATCACGCTTAACCGCCCGGAGGTGTATAATGCACTGAATGACGCGATCACCTACGAACTCCAGGATACCTTTAAGGTTGTCGCAAAGGATGAACTGGTTCGGGTAGTCGTTCTTACCGGAGAAGGAAAAGCCTTTTGTTCCGGTCAGGATCTGAAAGTGGACTCCGCCAAAAGATCTTTCCTGGAGTCCCTGCAGAAACGGTACAATCCGATCATTCGCGCTATCCGCAATTTACCGAAGCCTGTCGTTGGGCGGTTGAACGGAGTTGCAGCGGGAGCGGGTTGTTCGCTGGCGTTGGCGTGCGATATCGTGGTAGCCTCTGAAGAGGCTACCCTGATTGAAGTTTTTGTCAATATCGGGTTAGTTCCCGATTCCGGGTCGTCATTTTTTCTTCCCCGCCTGACGGGCATGGCCAAGGCATTTGAATTGTGCAGCATGGGTTCGCGGGTCCAAGCAAAGGAAGCGCTGGAATTGGGTTTAGTGAATAAAGTGGTGCCGGCCGATCAACTGGATGTTGCCGTAAAAGAGTACACGGATTATTTCGCCAAAGCGCCAACCCGGGCGATCGGCTTGTTAAAAAAAATGTTAAGCAAGTCGGCGAACTCTTCACTGGAAGAAATGCTGGAGTACGAAGCCTATTGCCAGGAGATTGCTGGAAACACGCTGGATTACCAGGAAGGAGTGAAGGCGTTTTTGGAAAAGAGGAAACCGGTGTTTTTGGGGAAGTAAGTAAGGTCTGCGGCTGGACTTTAGAAACCATTAATGGATATACCAATCGTGAACGTAGTCATGACTGTGCTTTGAGGTCCTTTGGCTTTTTCAAAGAGCGGGGATATGTTATAATAAGTAAAGAAGTTAAACCCACCGATGCCGAAACGGCCGTATAAGCCATAACGAAAAGGATTCAGGCCATGGTTTTGTTTGTCCTTTATAGTCTTTGTTTCGCTGTCCTGACTGTATTTCAATTTTGTAAATCCATCGTAGAGGATTCCTGCGCGCGCGCCAATAGACACGCTGAGGCTACGGGCAATATCTTCTGGATGAGTATCAAACCGAAATCCGACCGGCATTTCAAAGTAGTTGGCGACGATCATACTTTTATAGGTGCCCGGGTAAAGCGTATTCGCTGTAATTAAGGAGAAGGTCCCATCCGGATCTCTGAAGCTGTTGAGGGTATAGCCATTCACCAGTTTGAAACGATCCATGCTGACGCCAATTCCCGGTACAAAACTGAATTTCGTCCTGGCGATCCGGAGGGGATATTGGTAGTACAGATTGACTGTCCGGGAGCCCCACAAACCCTGAACAAAATTCTGGGGATCGAGCCGTCCACGGTTAAAGCCAAAGTCAAAAACAAAGGACCCTGGAATATCCGGCCGGGCCACCTTTTTAGTACCCTGGGCCAGGACTGAAAACGACATTAGAAGGGACAACACCAGCACAATAACACTTCGGATCATGATCGTTGGATTTTGATTACCATCTTTTCAGGGCAGGGTAAGCCTTTGGGTCAAGCAAGCGCCAAAAGTAAGTTTTTTTAACCAGAGTGACCAAAAGCTTCCTTGGCCGGATAAATTTATTCTTTTAGATTTGCACACATTTTGGTGACCAGGGCCTGTAGCTTAACTGAATAGAGCATCTGACTACGGATCAGAAGGTTGGGGGTTTGAATCCCTCCAGGCTCACTTAATCAAGCAGTTATGAGAATAACTGCTTTTTTGCTTCCATATTATGTCCCCACCGAATCAATCCTCCTTATCCGTCCTCGTTCTGGTATTCTTTGGTTCGCTGGTTTTTCTCTTCAATTACAATTTTACCGACGCCTATATTAATAGTCCGGATAAAATGGCACTTGAACTGCGCTCCCCGGTTGACTCCATCTATACCTGGAAAATTGCTGATGAAGCGCCTTTTAAATACCGGATGCTATTTCCTCTGGTCGTCAAGGCTACCTGGGCGGCCGTCCGCCGCGACCCGCAGGATAATGGAACCTTTATATCGGTCTATCGCGGCTGGAGCTATGTACTTTTTCTTACCTCCATCATTACATTTTACGGGTTACTCCGCGTCCTGGGTTTCTCACCGCGGCAGGGTTGTGCCGGTAGCCTTGTCTTCACTATTCTGCCGGCGATGTCTTTTGCCTTCACGTTTCCTGTACATACCCGTGAAGACTTGTTGTGTTACACCCTTTTGCACCTTGGCCTGATCGCTCTTCTGAAGAAAAGGAAATTACTCTTTCTGCTCCTTGCTGTCACCGCTGTCTTTTGCCGTGAAACACTATTGATCTTGCCTTTTCTCTATTTCTTTTATTCCAAAGAAAGAATTTTCACACGCGCCCTCGTCAGTACCATTCCTGTCATCGCCTGGATTTTGATGCGATGGCTGGCGGGGTATGAGCACTATGACGCCCTCGGACTTGGTCTTCGCGATAATCTCGAAAACATTTTTCAGACGTGTGCTTTTTTATTGATGTCGTTCAACGTGCTGTGGTTGCCTTTTTTCTTTGCGCTTGCATCTGACAAGGAAGCTCGTTCAACAGAATTGAAAGTAATTTTTGCCTCTGCCTTGCCTGTTTCATTCCTGATCCTGGGTTCTACCTTTTTCCTTGGACGTGTGATGGAGATCAGGCTGCTGTACCTGCTGGCGCCCTGGATCATCCCCGTTGTTTTATATGCCGTGATCCAACAACGGGACGAAGTAACAAAATACGTTCGTTCAACCCGGTTTGTTTTGTTCGCCGTGGGCGGTTTTCTGGTTTTATCACTGGTTTATGTAGCCGTATGGAGGTATCGTCCCGGGTTGTTTGGGATGATGAATGGATACTGGTGGGCGGTTCTTTTTTTAAGCATGCAACTTTGTATTATTAGCCTGCCGTGTTTGCCACGAAGGCACGGAGAAAAAATTTCCCGAAGATGGCGCTGATTTACGCAGAAATTCCAATAATGTTCAAATCGGTCGAACCGTTCTGCGACAATCCGCGCCATCCGACTACGCTCAGGCTTCGTCGGACCACCGATGCATCGGGGCAGGCAGATCTGCGGGAGATTTTTCTGAGATACCGTGGCTGGCACGTTTATTTATAATCCTGCTCCCGGAATGAAGAGCATAGTTTCAAATTGGAGTAATTATCCTGTCCGGGAAGCTGAAATGGTTTCGCTGAGGAAGGAAAGCGAGATTGAACAACTGCTTCAGCAAGGGGATGTCATTGCCCGGGGCCTGGGGAGGTGTTACGGGGATGCTTCTTTGGCGCAGAATATTATCTCGACGACGCAGTACAACCGTATTCTTTCGTTTGATTCCGTTACGGGGGTTGTCGAGTGTCAATCGGGTGTTTCGCTGAATGAAGTGCTCGACATATTTGTACCCCGGGGTTGGTTCTTGCCCGTTACCCCCGGAACAAAGTTTATCACCGTAGGGGGCGCTGTAGCGTCGGATGTTCACGGAAAGAACCACCATTCCGAGGGGGCATTTTCAAACCATGTTTTGTCGTTGGAAGTTTATACTCCTGCTTTCGGGGCAATGTACTGTAGTCTGGTGGAGAACCCTGATTTGTTCCAGGCAACCTGCGGGGGAATGGGCCTGACCGGCATCATCTTGAAAGTAAAATTCAAACTGAAAAAGATCGAATCGGCTTACATCCGCCAAAAGCAAATTAAGGCGTCCAACCTGAGTGAAGTGCTTGACTTATTTGAAAGCCATAAATCATTCACCTATTCCATGGCATGGATAGATTGCCTGAAAAAAGGCCTGCATTTTGGCCGGAGCATCCTGATCGTGGGGGAGCACGCCAAGCCGGCTGAACTGAATAGGATCCACCCGGAAAAACACCTGATCCCGGCCCGCAAGCGTGAAGTGTCGATGCCGTTCAATTTGCCATCCGCAGTGTTAAATCCATTTTCCATTAAGGCATTCAACGCGCTGTACTATGCCAAGAACCTGAAGCAGACCAACGAGAATGTTGTTCCCTATGAGGGTTTTTTTTACCCGCTGGACGCGATCCTGCATTGGAACAGGATGTATGGCAAGCGCGGGTTCCTTCAATATCAATTTGTTATTCCTCTGGAAGCCGGGAAAAAAGGACTTACCGAAATTTTAAACAGGATCGGTCAAAAGGGAATGGGGTCTTTCCTTGCCGTACTCAAACAATTTGGCAAACAGGAAAGCCTGATATCCTTTCCCATGGAAGGATATACCCTGGCGCTCGACTTTCCGATCCGGAACGGACTATTTGAATTCCTGGACCAGCTCGATGAAGTCGTACTGGGCTATGGCGGACGGCTGTACTTATCCAAGGATAGCAGAATGAAGCCCGAAATATTCATGAATGGATATCCCGGAGTGAAAGAGTTTCTGCAAATTGTCAACCGGTACAATCCCGATTTCAAGGTAAAGTCAGATCTCTCCGACAGATTATTAATTTCCAAACCCTCACTAAAAGAGAACCCGTGGCGTACGTATTGATTTTAGGAGCTACCAGTGATGTCGCTATAGCCTGTGCACACGAATTTGCAAAACACGGATACGACTGTTACCTGGCAGGCCGCGACATGGCGGTGTTGGGAGACCAGGCGGCTGATCTTCAAATCCGTCACCGGGTAAAAGCAAAAGCAGTTGCTTTTGATGCACTTCAGTTTGAACAACACATTGCCTTTTACAAGTCCCTGGACCCCCAACCTGAAATTACGGTATCTGTCTTTGGTCTTTTAGGAAACCAGGCGGAGTCAGAAAAAAACTGGACGGAGTGCAAGACCGTAATGGATTCAAATTATACGGGTGCGGTTTCCATTCTCAATTGCGTTGCAAACGAGTATGAGACAAACGGGAAAGGAACGATCGTTGGCATCAGTTCTGTTGCCGGGGAGCGCGGGCGTCAAAGCAACTATATCTATGGAAGTGCAAAGGCCGGTTTTACCGCTTACCTCTCCGGTCTCCGGAACAGACTGGTATCTTCCGGGGTGCACGTCGTCACGGTAAAGCCGGGATTCATTTATACCAGGATGACGGAAGGGTTGAAACTTCCTAAACCGGTTACGGCGAACCCCGGGCATCTTGGCCGTGCTGTATTCAACGCGGTGAAAAAACGGAAAAATGTAATTTATGTACTTCCCGTGTGGCGGTTGATCATGATGATCATCCGGAATATACCGGAGGGCATTTTTAAGAAACTCAGGCTTTGAGTGCCCGGCCTTTGCCACTAAGCCACTAAGACACAAAGTCTTTTTATTTTTTTGCTCTTCGCATGTTCGAAAATTTGGCCATTGGGTTTGTTGCTAACGTTAGGTGAAAAATTCATGAATTAGGGAAAATCTAAAGATGCCTTCGTGTCTTAGTGCCTTCGTGGCAAATAACCATCCGTCCCTGGTTCACTCATTCTTAGCTCTCGCCGCTTTGTCCCACAAAATTGATTGACTGCCCTTCGCAAAACGAAGAAAGCCGGCATAAACGGAAAGGTTCATGACGGAAAAGTAGTAGGGTACAAAAAATCCCTTGATGGATATTTTTTTATTTTGAAACAAATGTCCCGCACCGGCAATGAAATAAAAAATCACCTGGAACAACAGGATGACTTGGTAAAAGAGGAGGCCTTCTGCCGCCAGGACAATGTTGCTGATCAATATCAAGGGTAGGAAAAGGGGCGCCAGGGTCCAGCGGAGTACGCGGTGGGAAATGTATTGGAAGGAAAGCAAACCATACCGCAAGGGGTTCAGGAGGGCGCTTAGCCTGGTGATGGCCTGGAACCCGCCTGCCGAGATCCTTACTTTTCTTTTCCATTCTTCTGCGACGGAGGCGGCGGCATTCTCAATTGCATAGGCATCCGGTTCGTACATGAACCGGTATCCTTTCATCGCGACCCGTAAGGATAGGTAGAAGTCTTCGATGATCATGTTTTCAGCTGGTTCTTCAAACAGGGAAGTGCGTACGGAAAATAATTCCCCGGCTGCCCCTACCACGGAGTATACTTCGGCATCCTTCTGCTTAAGAAAGGATTCGTACTTCCAGTACAACCCTTCACCCGAACCGGAGGCATTGTCTGCCATTTTTACGAAGATTCTTTTTTCCCCTGCCACACCGCCTACTTTTTCATCCTGGTAGTGCCGCACCATATTTTTGATTGCATCCCGGTTGAGATACGTATTGGCATCGCTGAAAATAACGACCGGAGTTTCGACGAATTTCATGATCCGGTTTACGGCATGAATTTTTCCTTTGCGCTCCGGTTCATGAAAAAGGTGAACCGATTGGAATTGCCGTACCAAATCCGGAGTACGATCAGCAGAGCCGTCCGTCACGATAAAAATAGAAAGTTTGTCGGTCGGGTAATCCAGCGCGAACGTGTTCTTTACCTTCTCTTCTATAAAGCCTTCTTCATCGAATGCAGCGATGAGCAGGGTCACCCGTGGGAGTTCGTGGTCGGCCTGCAGGAAGGGGCGCTGCCGGACTCTGATTTTCGACAATAAGAAGATCACGATGCCATATCCCAGATAGGTGTATAGAACGATGAAAATGCCTGTCCAGAAGATATAAAGCGCTGCACCAGCCATGTGTTAGACAGGAAATGAGTTTGTGAAACCACAAGTTACATTGAAAATTCCGATGGAATAGGATCACGCTCTTTGCAGGCACTGCATTTTCCAGTGGTTTCTCCCCAAAAAGTGACGACAATCATAAACTACAGGCAACGAATATCATTTACCAATGAGGGCTATTTTCCCAAATTAACTGCCTGAATAGTGTGAGAAGAATCTGTGTTTTTGCACCTAAAGGCTATGTGAATTTGGGTCTTTTTTATTACTAATTTTTACTGGAAATGATGTTGAAAGTTGGCTTTAACAAACATTTTCAAAAATGCCTGGGCACCCTGGCATTTTTGCTCCTGCTCGTCCATGGCGCTCATGCGCAGAAGTTACCCGCGACGGTTATACTGAGTAATCTCAGCAATTCCTATGATGGCACGCCGCATGCCGCCACGGCTACAACTATTCCTCCGGGACTTAGAGTAGATATTACCTATGATGGTTTCCCGACCCCCCCAACGAATGCAGGTTCCTATACAGCAGTGGGAACGATCAATGATCTGTTGTTCGAGGGCAGCGATACAGAAACAGTAACGATCAGCAAGGTAACGCTCACGGCAACGGCAAATGACGCGGGCCGGCACTATGGAGCTGCCAATCCTTCCCTGACGGCCCGATACAGTGGATTTGTGAACGGGGAAGATGCCTCCGTTATTGATATACCCCCCACCGTTGCAACCGCAGCGACAACGGCAACACCCGTTGGTAGTTATGGAATTACAATCTCCGGTGGGACTGATAAAAATTACAATTTCAGTTATGTCCCCGGGACATTGACGATTGATCCAGCGCCGTTGACAGCAGACGCCAATGATCAATCGAGGTCGTACGGACAAGTTAACCCGGCACTAACCATCACCTATACAGGATTTGTAAACGGGGACAATGCTTCCGACATCACCCCTCCGACGGCAAGCACAACGGCTACTGCCTCGAGTGCAGCAGGAACGTATCCAATCACC
>DATHFS010000524.1:0-2031 GCA_035317975.1 Cyclobacteriaceae bacterium
AGGATCCATAATTGTCATAATAACTCAGGGTGAATGTCTTGACGGCCGCAGCGGCATCCAATTCAAACACGGCCTCCAGGGGCTTTTCACGAAAGGCTACCCAGGCGATGTCTCTCTGGTTATCGGATGGGCCTTTCTTATTGTCGATCAGCGTCAGAGAGCCTTCTCCTTTGTAATCTTTATTGGGCGGATTGATCAACTCTGCGCTGATGGGCCGGAACCCTTTTTTGAAGAAATAGTATTGTGTTATCGGACTGCCATACCATCCCTCTTTGTACGACCTTGTTTTTACCTGGGTATATTTTGAAATCGGAACCGGGGCTTTATAAATCATGCCGGCTACGCTATCCGGGTCGCTTCCATCCAGGGTGTAGCGGATCTGGGCTCCCGGCAAATTATGTTTAAGGCGGAGCAATTCGTTTTCGCCCAACAGAAAACTTTCATTCACCAGGATCGGCGGTGTCAGCCGGATGATTTCATGCGGCTGATAGCCGATATCCCAGGTGATCGTTGGAGTTTGTTTCTGTAACCCGGCGATCTCTTCAGCACGGACCTTTGTATTCCACAGGAAAACCCGGGTCAAAGAAGGCAAGCCGTCAAGGGCCTTAAGGGAACTTGCCTCCACCGCAGTTCCGGCCAGCGACAGCGAGCTAAGATTTTTCAATTCCTTGAATGATGAAAGTATATTTCCGGTAACGGCAGTTTGGTTAAGATTGAGCTTCTCCAGGTTCTTGAATTGGCCGATCAATTTGCCCTCCGCATCTGTAACGGGCATCCTGGCGAGGTTAAGGACGACGAGCTGCTCTTTGACTTTTAACAATTCTTCGAGCTGTTTGGCAGTGAACGATTGACCCAGATAGAAATCGGCTTGTAACGCAGGTTCCGTCAACGCAAATTGCGCTACCGTACAAGAGGGTGTATTCAATTGCTGGATGGTTTCCTGGCTGGCGAAGGGAAACGTATAGTGAATCGCTGCCGCGTGGCGCTGTTGTTGGATGGACTCATTTGCGAACTGCCGCAAGGAATCCTGAGCACCGTATTTAGTCCAGGCGGTGGTGAAATCGGGGCCCTCCTGAATCCAAAGATAAATCAGCCGCATTTCATTTTTTGATAATTGCGGCTTGCCGGAAGGAGGCATGTGGTCATCATTTTCTTCAGGAAGATGAATCCGTTTTATGAGGGTACTCTTTTCAGCATCTCCGGCGACCCATACCGGTCCGTGTTTACCCCCCTTCATAATTTTCTCAACGGCGGTCATGATAAGCTTGCCCTTGGCCTTCTTGTCGTTGTGGCAACTCATGCACTTGTGTCTCAGGATGGGTTCAATAGCGGCGTTATATAAAGACGTGCTGTCGGTGATGACCGCTTCCAGTGTTTCTCCGCCACCGAGAGGTTGCCAGACAAAGTTTTCTCCATGGGTCAATACCGATCCAAGGTGGCCGGTGACGAGAAGCACGATCGTTGTAAGTCCAAGCGAGATATTGAATACGTTCTTTTGCTTTTGTCCAAACTGGCTTAGCCACAGCAACCACCACGATAAAAGACTCAGCGCTATTCCTGTGATCAGGTGCCAGTTGAGTTGAGTAGGATCATAGCCTTCTTCCGTGGAAAGTAAAAGTCCCATCATGGCCGTTACCACCGCCGTCAGCGCCGAAAAACAGATCACAAAGTTCAGGAAATTCTGAAAGGCTTTCTTTTTGAATCCCTTCCGGAAGACAACCAGGAGACCGGCGAGAATCGTCAGACCAATGGGCAAATGCAACATCAGTGGATGCATCCGCCCTACCGATTGAAGCCAGGGGGGTATATCCAGTTCGAACCGGTACAGTACGAGGAAGAGGAGGAGGATGTTTAGGGTGAAAACAGAATTGACAATTATTGTCCTGAGTAACTTCATTCGTGCGAGTTGGTAATCAGTGATCGGTAATCGGTGATCGGTGGTTTTTTCGCTAACTTAAACTATTTCCCCTCCATTTAGTAGTACAGTCCTGAAGGTATTCGGTAATCCACCGATTACTGATCACCGATTAC
>DATHFS010000525.1:0-10285 GCA_035317975.1 Cyclobacteriaceae bacterium
CGTGAGCATTACCGGCATCTTTACCGGCGCAGACGCACAAACGGTAGAACAAACGACCACGACAGCCATTGAGACCCAGGTGAACGGCACACCGGGCATGTCGTATATGGCCAGCAACAGCACCAGCAGCGGGCAAAGCAGCATCACCGTCACATTTGATGTCGGGACCGATATCAATAATGCCACCCTGGATGTGCAAAACCGGGTTAGCATTGCCCAACCTGCCCTCCCTGATGTGATCAAGCGTTTAGGTCTGATCACGCGCAAGCGAAATCCGAGCATCATGGTCGCGTTGGCCATTTATTCTCCAAATGGAACACACGACGCACGCTTTATCGGCAACTATACCAACATTTATTTGAAAGACGCCCTGCAGCGGGTGAAGGGTGTAGGCGACATCGTCACGCGCGGAGCGGATTTCGGAATGCGCATCTGGCTCAATCCTGAAAAACTGGCTAGCCTTGGTTTGTCCACTACCGACGTCGTCAATGCGTTGGCGGAACAAAATCTCCAGGTGGCTGCCGGTACCGTGGGCGGTATGCCGCAGCCCACCGTACAGAGTTTTGAATATAGTGTAATGACCAACAGTCGTATCAGTACCAAACAGCAATTTGAGAACATCATTGTCCGCACGGTACCCGCCACGGGCAGCCTCGTCTATTTGAAAGATATTGCCAGGGTGGAGCTGGGGGCGTTTGATTATGGCGCCACTACGGCTTACGTAAATCGCAAGCCCGCGGCATTTTTGATACTTTACCAGGCGCCAGGTGCGAATGCAATAGAAACATACGATGGTGTCGTCGCCGCATTGACCGAGTTACGAAAATCCTTTCCAAAGGATATTGATTATGCTATCCCCCTGGACACGGCCACTGTAGTAAAAGTCTCTATAGCGGAAGTAGTGGACACCTTACTCGAGGCCCTGGCGCTTGTTGTACTCGTCGTATTTTTATTTCTCCAAAACTGGCGTGCCACCCTGATACCCGTGCTGGCCATACCGGTATCGCTGATCGGCACATTCATTTTGTTTATTGTGTTTGGGTTTACCATTAACACCCTCACATTGTTTGCCTTCGTACTCGCGATTGGTATTGTTGTCGACGATGCCATTATTGTAGTCGAAGCCGTTCAGCACAATATGGACCATGAAAAATTGTCGCCCAGGGAGGCGACACAAAAGGCAATGAACGAGATTTCAGCTCCGGTCGTTGCCATCGCCTTGATCCTTGTGGCTGTATTTGTACCGGTTGGATTTGTACCGGGCATTGTAGGAAGATTGTACCAGCAATTTGCGATCACCATTGCCGTCTCCGTCGTCATCTCGGCCTTTGTCGCCCTGTCCTTGACGCCCGCGTTATGCACCCTTATTCTAAAGCCTACCGTCGAAGGAACGAAAAGAAATAACCTGATCGATCGTTTTTTTTCTTCCTTTAACGGTTGGTTTGGCAAGGTTACCTCCTCTTACACACAGGGTGTGAACAAATGGATAAAAGGAACCCGGCTCGTGCTCATCATGCTGCTTTGTCTATTTGTTGGCCTCTTCTTCCTGTTTAAGAATAAACCGACCGGCTTTATCCCAACGGAAGATGAAGGACGCTTTTATGTCACGTATGAAATGCCGGAAGCAACTTCCACTACACGCAGTGTCCAGATGCTGAAGACCATCATGGAACGACTGGAAAGCATACCGGCGATTAGAACGGTAGGTGGGATTGCCAGCTTGAATGTGATCACCTTTTCGAATAAGTCCAACGTCGGAACTCTTTTCGTCATGCTTAAACACTGGGATATCCGCAAAAGTAAAGAGGAGCATGTACAAGCAGTAATGGCAGAAGTAAGGAAGCGCACGGCCGACTTGAAGGAAGCCCGTGTTCTGGCCATAGCACCCCCCGCTATCCCGGGCCTCGGTCAAACGGCCGGCTTCACATTTGAATTACAGCAAACCACCACCACAGATAACATTCAGCAATTTGAACGGGTGGCGCGCGCCTTCCTGGCAGAATTAAACAAAAGGCCGGAGATTGGTGGGGCATTCACGTTCTTCACCGCACGCACGCCCAGCTATCAGGTGGATGTTGACCGTGACAAAGCTAAAAAAATGGGTGTACCGATTTCGGATGTCTATGCCACGCTATCCACCCTATTGGGCAGCAGTTATGTCAACGACTTTAACATCTATGGACGTAACTTCCGTGTAATGGCACAGGCGGACAGCTCATTCCGCACATCATTGAGCGACCTGGGTAAATATTATGTACGCAATAGTTCAGGGGGCATGGTACCCCTCACTTCGTTGGTGACCTCCAACGTTGTCGAAGCTCCCACATTGATCTCTCACTTCAATATTTTCCGTTCGATAGAGATAAACGGAGCCCCGAAAGCGGGTTACAGCAGCGGGGATGCGCTGGACGCATTGAAGGAGGTTGCGGCAAAATCATTACCAGCCGGCTACGGATATGAGTTTGCCGGGATGAGCCGCGAGGAACTCAAAGCCGGCAGCCTGATCGTTACGATCTTTGCCATTTCCATTGTCTTTGTATTCCTGTTCCTGGCAGCCCTTTACGAAAGCTGGTCAGTTCCGTTTTCTGTGTTATTTGCGGTGCCAATCGGTGCTTTTGGCTCGATCCTTACGCTGACTTTTCTGCCCAGCCTTACGAATAACGTCTATGCGCAAATCGGTCTGATCACGTTGATTGGTCTGGCGGCGAAGAACGCCATTCTGATCGTCGAGTTTGCCAAAGAGCGCGTTGACAAAGGCATGGAAATCGTGGCCGCCACGCTGGAGGCCGTTCAACTGCGGCTTCGGCCCATCGTCATGACCTCGCTGGCATTTATTTTTGGTGTGTTGCCACTGGCGTTTTCCAGCGGAGCAGGAGCCGAAGCGCGGAAGACGATAGGGTGGACGGTGTTTGGGGGTATGTTGTCCGCCACTACCCTGGCCATATTCGTCGTACCGGTTTTGTTTGTACTTATTACGAGGTTTTCGTACGGAAAGAAATTGAAAACATTGGAGAAACGGAGTTAATCAAGCCGTGGGTTATTAGTCATTGGTCATTGGTGGAGTCTCCAATTCGAGGGTCAAAAACCGGATGAACGTGGTGACTCCCTAATGACTAATCTAATAAGATTAAGTAAAGGTCAGCAATCACAAATCAGCAATAAACAATCAGAAATCCCTCAAATGCATTGTTTATTTTTGATTTTTGACCTAGCGGAACTTAGCGGCTTCGTGCCTGTGTTAGTCTAATGACTATTCCTTAAAGTGAATTTTATACTCCTCAAATCGCTGTAACACCTCTTTCACGTAAATCACCGGTCCATCACACCGGCAATACCCCGCGGCCACGACGGGGTCACGGTAGTATTTGGGATTCGATTTTTGAAGCATCATGAATTCCACCTCGTTGTCCCACATCACCGGACTTTTGCCATGTTTGTTGGCGAGGTTACGGGCATCGAGAACGTGCGACAAGCCGACATTGTAGGAGGCCAGGACAAATTTGAGTCGTTCATTCGGATCGGTTATTGTTTTCGCCCATATATCATCGAGAAATTTGAAGAACCGCACCCCCGCGTCAATGTTCTCATCAGGGTCCCATAAATTGCGAAAACCAAAATGCCTTCCCGTTTCGGGCATCACCTGCATCAAGCCGACGGCCCCTACCCAGGATAGCGCCTTTGGATCAAAATTAGATTCCTGATAAAGCACCGAAGCCAGCAAGCGCCAGTCCCAGCCCAATTTATCGGCGCCTCTCCTGATCTGTTCGTCGTACGGCGAGATTTTCTCGCCCGCCAATGAGGAGTAGTCACTGGAGATCTTCACCAGGGAGAAACGGGGGCTGTTAAAATATTTATTAAAGATCACCTGGAAGACTACGCTCTTCTTGATCTCGTCCAGCCAGGTATTCATTGCCTTTAGCAATTCAGGTGAATTTTTTCTCGCGCCCCAGGCAATTTGCTGGGACAGGCTTAGCACGGTATTGATATCGAGGTTGGGGTAATATAACGCATTTACCATGGCGAGGGTCTGGTCTGCGGCAGTGTATTTGATTTCCCCAGTCGCCACTTTGCGGATCAGCGATTCGGTCTCTGCCATGGCACTGTCTTCCTGAATCAGGATCTCCCCTCCGATTTCTTCGGAAAGGTTTTTCAGCCTCTTCTGATAGGAAGAACCTTTGAGAACATGGACCTCCTTGCCAATTAATTCCACCGGATTGCGGATCAATTTTTTCTCCACCAAAGCAGGGGGTTGCATTCGCCAGTTGGCCGGCTTTTTTTGCACCAATACCTGATAGGTGTTGAAGAGCGAATTGGTAAACGTCAGGTACTTCAGGCGGTCCGTAGTAATCGTCAGGGGAAAGGCGAGTACATCCCCTTCTCCGATATTCAGGGCATTAATACCTTCCTCTATACCGGACATCACCTTGATCCTTAAATCCACCTTGAGGTAGTCCGCAAGTCGTTTGAGCAACTCGTATTCATAGCCCATGGACGTGCCCTTGTAAATAAAATAGCTGACCGAGTTATTGTCAACAATGGCTTGCAGGTAGCCTCTTTTTTGAATGGCCCCGAGATCAACGGTGACCCTGGGTTCCGCCGCAAAACGTTCTGTTTCGGGCTTATAACTGCAACGGGGGAAGAGGAAAAAGACCAGAAAAACAATAAATGACGAAGAAACCCGTCGAGCCATTATGGAAGATAATGAATCCGGCCAGAAATAAAAAGAGGCCCGGTGGGCCTCTCTTAGTTGAATAACAGGGTCGTCCTCCTTAGTTAAAAATGTATCGAAGACCTAGTTGCATTTGCCAGCGTGAAAGCAAGTTCAAATCATCTCTGAACGTCGAAGTCAAAGGCGTCTTCGTTGCGGCATTCAAATAAGGATACTGAAATTGAGGCACTCCGGCAGCATCATATCCCCTGAAGGTGATCAGGTTGTTGCGATTATACGTCTTATAAACACCCCAATTGGAATTGACGAGGTTGCCGACATTGAAAATATCCAGGCTGAGCTGGATGGTGTTCCGTTTTCCTCCGGCCTTAACATAAAAATCCTGTAAGATCCGGACATCCAGTTGGCCCCTCCATGGCATAATGGCACCATTTCTTTCAGCGTATTCACCCCGGTGCTTGCTTAGGTACTTATCCTGGTTAATGTATGCATCCAGGTCAGCCCATTGTTGAGCGGCGGTATAGATTGTTGCGTCGGAATTCGTAATGGGCGTCAACGCAATTTCGCTTTGGGATTTTGGAATGTATATCAGGTCGTTATTTCCTCCTGCGTTATCCCCATTCATATCACCCGAATACACATAGGAGAACCTGGACTGCGTAAACCCACTGGGGTTGCCGGTCTGGGATAATTCATAAAACAACCCTATAGAGGTTCCCATAAAGCCAGCGTATTCTTTTCTGTAGTTTACAGAGGCGATAATACGATGCGGTTTGAGATAGTTTGAGTAGCCCAGCGCGTTGGCGTTGGGGTCGGTGGATATAGACCGGTCTCTCCAGACCGATTGCGCAATGGAACCACCATCGTTGACGGACTTACTTTGTGTATACGTGTAGGCGACGTTGGCATCCAGTCCAATCCCAAATGACTTTTTGAACTGGGCGGTGATAAAGTAACTGTATGGTTTGCTGGTGTTCCTCATCAGAATAGCATCCGTTACCGCTGGATTCAGGCGTGTATTGGCCGTACCGTTACTTCCCGCATTCGGAAACGCTTTATAAAATATCGGCCGGTTGTCTGCACCGGAAGCGGTACCGGCCGGGTTTGGCAGATTTATATTTTGATGATAAACCGCATTGATATCCTGGGTAAATGCAATGTCCAATGACCCAATCAGGCCACCCGGCAATCGCTGGTCTATAGCAACGTTCGTCCTCCATACCTGAGGAAACTTAAAGTTTTGATCTGTAACGGCGAGGTTATAAGTCGCGGGACCGGTAGTAATGGGTGGATTGGTGCCCTTTCCTGGCCTGTAAGCATCCACATCCGGCTGAAATACAATCCCGGCAGCGGTTGCTCCGACTTGGTTATAAAATTGAGACCCGAATAACATTCCATTATTACTTGCCTGATTTGATATCCAAACATAAGGAACCCTGCCCGTGAACACCCCGGAACCGCCTCTTACCTGGGTTGACTTATCTCCCTTTACATCCCAGTTAAACCCTACCCTTGGCGACCAAAGAACGGAGGTCTTCTGGACCTGGTCGGTATTAACTTGCTGGCCATCCCGGAAGGTATATCCTGCTGCCTGCGTATTCCTGGCAATCGCTGAGCTGATGGTGGGAATGTCAGCGCGAATGCCATACGTCAGGCTGAAATTCCTGTTCACATCAAATTTGTCCTGAGCATAAAAACCTAACTGATAAGCATTGATTTTGACCAACGGGAAACTTCCATCCGCTGCCGTGGAATAGCCCAACTGGTACTGCCTTACGCTCCCCACTGTACCCGCGGCGCTGGCGTAAAAGTCGGCCAATGTATTGAACTGATAGGCCCCATAATAAAACGGATCGAATCCATTCTCAAAGTGATAGAATTCATTGTAGGTTCCGATTGTAAACGTGTGCTTGCCTTTGTAGATGTCGAAATTATCCGACAGTTGGAATACGTTTGAATTAAGAATATTGTAGGCGGAAAAGGGCTCGTATCCGAAGGCAGTAAGGAAGCTTCCTGCGCCATTGCCGATATCCACCAGGGGAAATAGTTTGCTGGACGTCGGCGTTTCTCTGAAATCCCGGAAGGCAGTATATCCAACCTGAAATTTGTTTGAGAAATTGTTTCCGAAGGTGCTGTTCAATTCAGCGATGACAGAATTCAGATTATTATTGATCCTGTAATACGCACCCAGGAAAGGCAACCCGGTCTGACTCGGATTGCGCGTTCCACCCAGCGATCCGCTGTTGCTGGGCGGGACATCCCGGTAGGAGTTCAGGAAATTGTATTTGATGGTGAACTTATGCTGGGTACTGATATTCCAGTCAATCTTGACGGTGCCTTTATCACTGTTGGATTGTAATTTATATCCTTCGTATGGCCCCGGATCGTATTGATAATTCTCAACAAGGAAAGTCTTCAGCGCGTCAAGATCGGTACCCTGAACCTGTGAAACAGTCGGGCCGCTGGAACCTCCGCGGGAGGCGGAAAATTGAGTCCCCGGGTCATTTCGTCTTTCTCTTTCAAAGTTGACAAAAAAGAAAAGTTTATTTTTAATGATCGGCCCACCGACCCGGAAACCGATGTTATTAAAATCAAAGCTGGTCAGGGGATTTTTGTTGCCGCTGACTTTTGAGCCCGCCATATTTTGATTTCTGAAGAAGTAATAAACAGAGCCCGTTACATCGTTCGTGCCGCTTCGGGTTACCACGTTGATCCCCGCCCCGGTAAAACTTCCTTCCTTTACATCGAATGGTGCAATCGAAGTGGTGATCTGATCCACTGCATCAAGACTTATTGGCTGGGCATTCGCCTGGCCGCCGACTGTTCCCGAAAGGCCAAAGGCATTGTTGAAAAGCGCCCCGTCTACCGTGATGTTGTTATACCCATCGCTCCTTCCGGCAAAGCTATTGGCGTTGGCCTGTGGTGTAAGCCTCACATAATCATTAAAACTGCGGCTGATGGTGGGCAGCCGTGTGATCTCCTGGTTGGAAATATTGGTTGAAGCCCCTGTGCGGTCAGAGTTAAAAACATCTGCTTTGGAAGTAACAACCTGGATTTCCTGAAGTTGAGTTCCACTTTCTGTCAATATGAAATCCACATCCGTCGAATTACCGAGTGTGAGAAAAATACCATCCCTTTCCTGCTGTTCAAAGCCTACAAAGGAGACCGTGATTTTGTAAGGTCCTCCCACCTTGGCATTTGGGATGGTAAAACGTCCGTCCACCCTCGCCGCGGCACCATATTGACTGCCCGTAGGCTGATGAACAGCAATAACGTTGGCTCCCGGGAGCACCCCACCCTTTTTGTCCCTGATGATCCCGTTGATACTTGCTGTTGTCACGCCCTGCGCCAGGACAGTCGCGGAGCCAGCCAGAAAAAAGGAGATTGCCACGAGTAAATATTTCTTCATAAAATTGGGGTTAGGTTATTCGATTTCGAATCGCCAAAAATATCCTTTTGTCGATTAATTAGTCCACCTTCAGTTTTAAATCTTTCGCCAATTTTGTTAACAATTTCATAAAGTCTTGAGCCGCTTATACTTTTGCGCCGGCAGTTTGAGTAAAGAAACAATCTAATTTTTACCCCAAGTCAATTGATCATAAGATGAGAAAAAGATCACCCACTGTCCTGGGCCCCGATTGGCAACGTTTGCGGAAAATCGGGAGATTGACTTCTTTACATCGATATCGACCACCGCTCCTTCCTTTATGGTAAAATTTCAAACCCTTATTCAAAAGTTCGGCAAAAAGGGCGAGAAGACGGGATGGACGTACATCGTGGTCGGGGCCAAATTCGCCCATCAATTAAAGCCAGGCTCCAAAGTGTCGTTCCGTGTGAAAGGCCGTCTCGACTCCTGGCCATATAAAGGCCTGGCCCTTTTGCCTATGGGCGAAGGGGATTTTATCCTTCCTCTGAACGCGACCATCCGGAAAGCCATTCGAAAAAAACAAGGCGACAAGCTCCTCGTCGAAATGAACCTGGATAGCAAGGTACCTGTCTTGTCTGCCGATCTTCTAAAGTGCCTGAAGGCAGAACCGGCTTCTCAGGCCTTTTTTAAATCCTTGGCGACGTCACACCAGCATTACTTCAGTAAGTGGATTGAAAGCGCCAAGACGATCCACACCAAAACCAAGCGAATTGTTATGGCGGTGACGGCTTTGGCCCAACGGCAGGGTTATGGGGAAATGATAAGGGCGAATAAGTCGGTAAGGGGTAATCGGTGATCGGTGATCGGTGATCGGTGAAAGTTGGACTAAATTTGAAGAGTGAGGCTCTTTACACGGAAAATTATTTTAGGACAAAAGAAATAGATTCAATAAACCAGTACGTTATGAGCTTCATTACCTTATCGGAAATTACTCCCAAAGAAATCGTTCCCGGATTTCGAGGACGGTTTATCCATTCCCAGAATATGACGGTGGCGTATTGGGATATTCAAGCTGGACATTCGATCCCCCGTCACCAGCATGTGCACGAAATGATTGTGAATGTCATCCGCGGCAAGCTGGAATTGACGATTGATACGGAAACACGAATTTTAGAGGCCGGAATGGCCGCCATTATTCCATCGCAAATTCCGCACACGGCAAAGGGCATCACTGACTGTTTTGTCATTGATGTATTTCATCCTGTGAGGGAGGATTACCGGATCTAGTTCCTTGCCACGAAGACACTAAGGTTTTTTACTTAAAATTCCATGTTTTATTTCTTGGCTGCCAGCCAAAAAAATAATCTTAGTGCCTTTGTGTCTTTGTGGCCAGATTACATACAGCAAGTTTCGGGTTGAATGTCCAGGTCACCAGTCTGATTTTTACAAAAAAAAATCATGAACTGGCAAACCATCTACCAATCCCTGGATGAAAGAGGATACGCCACCATTCCCAGCGTGTTGTCACCCGAAGAGTGCCAACACCTGTCCGGACTTTACCACGACGATCATTTGTTCCGCAGCACCATCAACATGGAGCGGTACCGGTTTGGCAAGGGGGAATATAAATATTTTGATTATCCCCTCCCTCCCGCCATACAAGCGCTCAGGGAATCATTGTACGGTCCGTTGGCCTCCTTCGCCAATACGTGGATGGATCATCTTTCGATAGCCTATCGCTATCCCATGACGCATCGGGAATTATTGCAAGAATGTAAAGCAAAAGGTCAGACCCGCTCCACTCCCTTGATGCTGCGGTATGAGATCGGAGGATTCAACACCTTGCACCAGGATCTGTATGGGGATATTTATTTCCCTTTTCAAGTCGTGCTGGTTTTGAGTGAGCCGGGGAAGGATTATGAAGGGGGTGAATTTGTTCTCGTCGAACAATTGCCACGGGCACAATCCCGCGTGGAGGTGATCCAGCCCCGCCAGGGTGACGCTGTGTTCTTCACTACCCAATACCGGCCTGTAAAAGGGGCCCGCGGCTTTTATCGCGCCAAAATGAAACATGGAGTCAGTCCTCTGAAATCGGGGACACGCTATGCCCTGGGAATAATTTTTCACGATGCCGCGTAGAACAATTTGAGTATGATACGCCATCAGGACCTCAGCAACCATCGGCTCCACTCGATGATTCGAAAAGGAGAGATCCGATACGCCGGCAACGTCAGGCTAAAAATCTATGG
>DATHFS010000526.1:0-2469 GCA_035317975.1 Cyclobacteriaceae bacterium
GTTAAAGCTGAAATAATTTTCGAGTATCGGATTGATTCCCCAGCCATAGTATTCATCGATCCCATTGGGAAGGATCAGGTTGCTGTTGGCATTGGCCTGGTGGTAGTTATATCCATTGTTACCGGTGAATTCCACGGAAACCTGGGACCTGAAGCGTAAACCATTGATGATCTCCGCCTCTCCATAAAATTGGCCGAAGGCGAGCAAATCGCGATCCCGGCGTTCGCTCAGTTTTACGCCCGTCAGAGGATTTGCTGCATCATTGAGATCATCGACGGAAGTTACTTTTGCAAAACCGCCCAGGTTGGTGGGGTCGTATATAGGAGAATAAGGAGGCATTCGTAATGCATCAATGAAGCTGGCGGTATTACCCGATTTTACAGTATACCTGAAGTTGAGTACCTGGCCGAACTTAAATCGCTTGCCTGCATTTTCTTCCAGTCCCAGGCGGAGATTGAGGCGCTTGAAGTTATAATCTTCCATTACGCCATCCTGATTGGTGTAGGTAGTGGAGAAGTTATAAAGAACCTTTTCGGTGCCGCCCGAAATGCCAATGTTATGTTCGGTAAGACGGGCGGTCCGGAAGATGGCATCCTGCCAATTCGTTCGGTCAACCAGCACATAGGGACTCTGAAGTTTGGTTGTGAGGTTGTTGTTGGTAATGTCTTTGACCAGGTCAAGGTATTGCTGGGAGTTCATCATATCCAGTTGCTTCCAGGGTTGTGCCACCCCGTAATAGCCATTGTACGTGATTCGTGTGGTTCCCGCCTTGGCTTTCTTTGTGGTCACAATCACGACGCCATTGGCTGCATTGGCTCCATAGATCGCTGTGGATGAGGCATCTTTCAAAACCGTTATGCTTTCAATATCGTACGGACTGATGGCATTGAACTGGTTTGAATTTCCCTGGATGCCATCGATGACATACAGGGGATCGGCATTGGTAAACGTTCCCGTACCCCGAACTGTGATCTTGACATCGGATCCCGGCAACCCGCTTGAATTGATCACCTGAACCCCGGCTACTTTTCCCTGAATGAGCTGCTGCGCATTGCTTACATTCACATTGCCAAAATCCTTGGAAGAGGCAACGCCCACCGAACCAATCAGATCTTTTTTCTCAACACTGCCATATCCCATCACCACTACCTCGCTTAGTAGATGGGTATCCGCCAACAGCCGCACGTCGATCATTGATCGGCTGCCAATGGGAATTTCCTGAGTGGAATAGCCAATGAAAGAAAATACCAACACGCCGTCTTCCGGAGCGTTGATCACGAATTCTCCCTTTGCATCCGTTGTCGTACCGCTGGCGGTGCCTTTCACCAGAATATTGACACCCGGCAACCCCTCACCGGTTTCATCGGTGACTTTTCCCTTGACGGTAATGTCGGCCGGATTCAAAGAGGAAACCGTTGCATTAAAACTCATGCTGACTCCGCAGGGAGGCAGCATCAGCATTGGAATAACGAGGAGCGATAAGCATACTATAGGTTTTCTGTAGAGTTTGAAATGTACCATAGGCTTTATTTTTAATGATCCTATTGGTATAGTAGGAATGATGATCAATAATCATGATGACCATTGTGTCTGTAAATGATGATCTTCGTCATTGATTTCTTTGGCGGCGAAAAGAGTACAGGAGAGGAGTATTTCGATGATTTTTGTCATGGGAGAAGAGGTCAGTAACAATTTATTAACGCGATCCCAGGTGATGAGGGAGTCTCAATCTCTGGTCGCGAGTCCTGAGTTGGATTTCAACCAAGGACGCAACGATAGCAGGAGTCAAGACTGGAATAGTCTTTAGATTGGTCTTTAGTCCTTGGCCTTGAGCAGTAGGTGCATGGCCACTAGCGGGTGGGACATAGGCTTCAACGATTCGAATCCTAAGAAATTCGTAAATTAGGGACTTAACTCAGCTGAAAAATGGGACCAATTGAATTGAAATCCAGCCTGCACAAAATCGTGGACAAAATAAGTAACGAAGAGCTACTTCGGACCGTTTATGATTTTCTGAAACTGAGAGAGAACTCGGAAGAAGGACAAATATGGAAAACGCTGACCGAAGATCAAAAAAAGGAGGTCTATCTCTCCTACGAGGAATCTGAAGATGACCAGAATCTAACAGACTGGGATACAGTTAAGAAGCGGAGTAAATGAAGGTCTTCCTAACTCGTCGGGCCGAGCGGAACTATAATTCGATAAATGAATACATTACGAAAGAATGGGGACAACGGACGGCTGAAGCTTTTGTTAACAAAGCAGATGAAACATTCCACCTACTTGAAAGCTTTCCGAAAATGGGCTCAGTCGAAAGCAAGGATGTCCGTGGCTTTCAGTTGTCCAAGCAAACACGAATTCTGTATCGAGTAATTCAAGGCGAAGGGTTTCTCTCGTCGCTATGCGTGGCAATCTTAGATTTATGAAAAATAACATCAAAACAAAGAAAGAGTTTGACGCTGTTGAAAT
>DATHFS010000527.1:0-5754 GCA_035317975.1 Cyclobacteriaceae bacterium
CGCCTCATTGACAGGGTCGGCTATGTGCGCCGTAGAAATCACCGAGCCGACGATGCAAAAGGAAAATTTCTCTCCCGCTTTAAGCTTCTTACTGAATTTGGTGAGGTGCATGTTGTAGTCCCAATCTTCATGCACGAGGGCGGGTATTTCATTATTTTCAAAAATAAAACTGGTGGACGCAGCAACGGTGTGCTTGCCGGACGGACTCTTTCCTGACGATGTCATCAGCGGTATTTTCACATGAGGCCTGTCAATGACGGCATAGGTGTTTTTTACTTCCTTCAACATATCCGGTGACTCAATTACACTCGCTGGTGTAACCTCAACGTCTTTCTTCGCCACGATTTCAAATTGAATCAACGCTGTGAAGGGAAGATGACGCAGGGCGGCGAGCGAATACTTCACGTGTACCTTATCCTGAAAATCGAACTCGGTAACAAAAACCGCCTGTTGCATGTCAAGATACTGGCGTAATGAAGAAATGTTTCTTGCCCCGACCCGCTGATTGTCCACATCGAGGTTCATATTCACAAAATTGAATCCCTTGAGAATATTATCGACACGGCCACGGCCGTACAGATCGAAGGCACCATTCAACACAACATCTTTCACCTTCATCGGCTCAGGAGAAGAAACTAGACCGATCATCCCATTGGCTACCGTTACCCCATAATAGTTGTTGGGATCGATCGTGTTCGCCTCGATAACCCACTCTCTCTTATTCTGGGCCCCCAGTAGGAAGGGCATCGTCAAAGCAAGAAGAAGCAATACTTTTTTCATTTTTCCCTGATCAATTTAAAGCCGAGTGGACAATCATTATTTCTGGAAACTAGATAAATCTTTTCATTTTTTGAAGTCTTTATTTCTTTAATATCGCGGGCTTCACCCCGGACAATAAATCCTGAGGACGGGGACGAAACCGGCTTAAAATTACCTTTGCTATCGCCCAGGAGAAGCAGTCCGAGGCTGGCATCATAGGGTCCAAGTTCGGTTTGAACGGCGTTAAAATTACCTGCCAGGAGGAGATCGGCGTGGCCGTCCTGATTGAAGTCGTCTGAAAGAATGGCTTCAACAGGCGCGAACTGGGCTTGTTCCGGCAACGGAAAGACGCTGAATTTATTCCTGTCATTGCGGATCCAGACACTTTGTAATTCATTAATCACCAACTCAGCAGATTGCCCTTGCTGCGCGACCGAAATGATATCTTCGACCGTAACGTTGCGGTAGTCGCTGTACTTCAAAAACTTTTTTTTCAAATAAGGCAACTGCTTCACCAACTGATCCCGGGAAGCAAATGGATAGGATTTTTCACCATTGTAATAAACCAGGATCTGATCCGAACTTCCATTGCCGTCAAAATCGCCGAGCAACATCTTCAGCGGTTTCTGATCCGTAGCCTTGAGCCTTGAGTTCAATCCCAGGTTCCCGACCACCCAATCGTCATCTCCATCATGATCAAGATCGACTGCCTGAATGACATTCCACCATCCGCTGGACTGACCCAATCCCAGTTGGGTGGTTTGGTTCATAAACTGATGATTGGTCTGTTGAACAAGGACCGTGATCGGCATCCATTCGCCAACAAGGATTAAATCGGGGAGGCCGTCCTTGTTCACATCCGACCATGCCGCATCTTTCACCATGCCTGGCCTGTTAGGCGGCATGTTTGGAAACATGGATTGGCCCAGCCAGCCCGTGAACGGGTTAAAAGCGCCGTGACCATCGTTTATCAATAAATAGGACATGGGGCTCATACCATAAAGCAAAGGCATCGCGCTGGCGCCGATGAAGAGGTCGATGTCGCCATCGCGGTCAAAATCACATGGCTTTACACAGGAAGCGTTTGAGAAAATGTTGATAAAAGCGGCCTTCTTTTGAAATGACCCACGTCCGTCGTTAAGGTACAACCGGGGCTGAAGTGTATTCCTGTCCTCAACCATTTCCTGCCCTCCTGAAACCACTACCAAGTCCTGATCTCCGTCATTGTCCGCGTCAAAAAAAGATGCATCGACATCCTCTGACATGGAATCCGGCACGAACGATTTCTGAGGTTTGCTTTCAAATATGCCCGGATTGCGCTGAATAAAAAGATGGCCGGTCTGTCCCTTCCCTCCCCCGACAAAGACATCATCCCGTCCGTCGCCATTGACATCGGCTACAGCCAGCGGCGGACCCTCCGTCGCCAGCATTTGTGGCATCAGGTTTTCACGGTTGAATGCATTGTAGTCGTTTTCCCGATGCTTCCACTTTGTTAATTCTCCTTTATCCCATTTCTCAAAAACGAGGCGATGTGCATTTCTCTTTTGGTAGGAAAATTTCCTGACGGCATCCTTTTCATAAACGTTCAATTGTTGATTGACAGCAACCTTAACCAGCTGCTGAAATTGACCAGAAGGCCAAATGATTTGCAAAGAGTCTATGGTTTTGCAGTTCCCCAAGCCGATATTCAATCGCGTATCCACCGAGGAGCAAAATGCGCGGCTAGCGGACACCTCATAATAAAATTGATGCTCACCGACAAACGCAATGGCCTTCATCCCCAGGCCGAACGTATTAGGACCCAAACCATGAGGCACAATTTTGACATAGGCATTTGACGCGCTGTTATTTCTGTATAAATAGGGCTCTTCATTAAGGTTGTTTGTTACCAGATCCAGATCGCCATCATTGTCAAGATCAGCGTAGGCGGCGCCATTGGATAAGGAAGGCCGGGAAAGGCCCCAGGCAACTGTTTGATCCCGGAAGCTCAACCCGCTAGTATTTTGGAAAATGAAATTAGAAACTTTACCCGATGGCATTTTATCCAGTATTTGCAAGTCCTTTTGCTCCATGATTTGCAAGTCTTTTTGCACCGATTCATTGGAGATGAAATTGATATAATCCATGTCATTGGGTCTGCGCACGATGCCATTGGAAATAAAAAGGTCCTTGCTTCCATCGTTATCAAAGTCGGCAAGCAAGGGCGACCAACTCCAGTCGGTGGCCTCTACTCCCGCTTGAATGGCGATGTCGCTAAAATAGACAGATGAATCAGAAACCATCCTGTTCAACTGCAGGCAGTTGCGGGCCGTCTGATAATAAAAGCCATTAGACAGTTTGTATTTATAGATCTCAAAGGGATCATCCCCGGCCGAAGTCTTGATCACATCTTCGTCGCGTGGCATCATATCCAGTGTGATGAGGTCGGGTAGGCCGTCGTTGTTGATGTCGCCTGCATCGTTGCCCATCGAGAAGCGACTACTATGGCCTACTGATTTTTCCAGGTCCTGGCGAAAGGTGCCATTCTTCCTGTTTATATAGAGGTAATCATTTTCGAGGAAATCATTGGATACGTATATATCAGGATATCCATCGACATTCAAATCGGCTACGGCAAGGCCCAACCCGTAACCCAACCGGCTATTGAATATCCCCGCCCTTTTTGTAACGTCGGTAAAAAATGCATGCCTCGAATTTACGCCGTTGCTGATCAATTCATTTCGATATAACCTGTCGCCTGCCAGACTATCCGGCTTTTTTCTATCTGAACTATCTCCAATGGAACGGGTACTATGAACGGAATGGTTGAGAAGATAGCAATCCAAATCCCCGTCAAGATCATAGTCAAAAAATGCCGCCTGGGTAGAGAAGCCTTGAAAATCCAGTCCGAACTCCCGGGTGCGATCCGTAAAGGTCAGGTCGCCATTATTGATCAGGAGTTGATTCCTTGAATTAAACTTTTTATATCCCCCAACCCCACAAGCATATATATCGAGAAACCCATCGCCGTTGACATCCGCCATCGTCACGCCGGTCTTCCAGTTCCCGACCCCTTGTGTTCCCGAATGTTCAGTTATTTCCTCGAACATCCAATTGCCCTTGTTGAGGTACAGTTTATTTGAATTCTGGTTCGAGGAAAAATACAAATCGACTAACCCGTCGTTGTTGATGTCGCCGGCCGCTACTCCTCCGCCGTTGTAGAAATAAAGGTATTCAATGATGTTAAAGTCCGTATTTTCTACCAGGTTGTTGGAAAAATTGACATGCGTTTGCGATGATGGGAGCAGGGTAAAGAGTTGCCCGGGCGGCCCTTGGGCGCAGCGACCAAAGGAAATGACAAATACCGGGATCAGGAACAATTTCTCAACACCAAACCACCGCCTTTGTGGAGAAATAGTTCGAACCATTACTTGTTTATTTTAAACAAAACAGGGGTGTCGTTATTGCGGGCAACCAACACGTAATCCGTATTCCCGATCCTGACTTTCTTAATGTCGCGGGTTTCTCCATCAATAAAAAAACCGGAGTCCTTTGGCTTGACCGAGACAAAACTCCCTTTCCCATCTCCTTTGAGAAAAACGCCGTAACTGGCATCGTACCGGCCGGCTTCCGGTTTGACCCGATAAAGATTGCCGCCCATGGCCACATCGGGGAGGCCGTCTCCATCAAAATCGTCTATCATTAATCCGTACATCGGTGAAAGTTGAGCATCGACCGGCAGTGGTCTGAGTGTAAATTTTCCCGTTCCGTCATTTATGCCTGCACAAGAGGAAAAATTAAACGCTTCCCACTTCATTGCTTCCTTCAATTGCTCTTCCGAAAAAATGTCTTCGATCGTCTGATCCTTATAACTTTCATATTTCAAATAATTTTTCTTCAGGTAGGGTATTTGTTGTATCAAGTCGTGCCGGAGGACCATGGGGTAGCTTTTCTCGCCGTTAAACGTGCAGATAATCTGTTCGATCGATCCGTTCCTGTCAAAATCGCCCACGTACATGGTGGCAGGTTTTTCCAAGCTCGCCCGGAACCGCGAGTTAAGGCCGTGATTCCCCGCAACAAAATCGAGGTCTCCATCGAGATCAATATCCGCCATCTCGATAGTGTTCCACCATCCGCTGCTCCGCGAAAGTCCTTTCTCCTCCGTGCGATTGACGAAACCACCGTTCTCATTCACCCATACCGTGATCGGCATCCATTCTCCCACAACCAGTAAATCGAAATCCTTATCCCCGTCAATATCCGCCCACCGCGCATCGGTAATCATTCCTAATTTGAGAAGTCCCGGGGCGTATTCAGCAGTCACATCCTTGAAATGCCCCTTGCCATCATTAAGCAGCACGTAACCGTTCTTCGCGATCCCATATCGGAACGGTTCAAGGCGGACACCGACAAACAAATCCAAATCGCCGTCCTGGTCAATATCGGCCGCACGAATACACGAGGTACTTTCGAATTTGTCCATTGGCAAAGCCTGTTCCGATTTCGTGAAGGTACCTTTGCCGTCATTGACATAGAGTCGGTCGAGCAACGCGCTGGAGCTGGTGGAAAATTCATTTCCGCCACTGCACACGTAAAGGTCCAAATCGCCGTCACCGTCTGCGTCAAAAAATTCGCATCCCAGGTCTTCTGATGTTCTATCCTTTTCAAATACGGTCTGGCTTGTCTGCTTAAACTTCTTTTCTTTATTTTGGACATATAGCGCCCCCGCCTGATCTTTTGCTCCCCCAATATAAAAATCATCGAGGCCGTCGCCGTTCACGTCACCAACGGCTATCCTGGGGCCCTCCGTACTGAGCATATGATAGATCAACCGGTCGCGATCGAAGTCCACAAAGTCATTTTCAGTATGCTTGAAATTGACATCCCTATCCCTGATGGGCACGGACGAAAATAATTTCAGATTCGCCGGCTGACTATTTTCTTTCTTACGTATGCTCCCCTCCTTCTGGCTGACGGTGATGGTTTGATTTGTTTTAACGGAATTCATCACGGTCA
>DATHFS010000528.1:0-2409 GCA_035317975.1 Cyclobacteriaceae bacterium
CCATAGATGGGCAGGGGTTGATTTTTAATCGCCAATTCCAGAAATCGTGATACTACAAAATCCGTAGTTTGCAGAGGACCATACGTATTGAAAAATCGAAAAATGGTATAGTCTAACCCAAACTCATGATGAAAAGACCGGAAGTACGCTTCTCCAACATTTTTTACAATCGCATACGGTAGTCGTGAATTCAACGGAGTCGTCAGTTCGTTCTGCGGTATTTCCACAGGCTCCCCGTAAACTTCCGAAGAGGAAGAATAAAATATTCGTTTGACCCCTGTACGCTTGCTCAGCTTGAGCACATGTTTTATTCCCTCAATATCGTTCAATACACCAATCGGGTTGTCCAGTGTTCTTTGAACCCCAACCAGGGCGGCATAGTGAAAAACATAATCAAATGGATAGGCTAGCATGACCGCCGAGAGGTCCTCATAATCATTACAATCGCCCTTTATGAATTTCCAATTGGCAGATGGCAAGGACGGGAGCTTATGTACACTTCCGGTAACCAGGTTGTCTACTGAAACGACAAAATTTTCCGGATCCTCCACTAGCCTGCGTACCAGGGAACCTCCGATATTTCCAGCACCCCCGGTTACCAGGATCGCCCTCATAGAATAACCTTTTTCAAGGCGGCTAGAAATCGATAACTGAATACGATGGACGGTTTGTAGCGCATCGCCTTTACTAAATATCCCCCGTTCTCCCACGGCGGGTTTCCCGCCATGGCCAGGTGCAACGCAATGTGAACGTGCAAAAACGCATTAAATACATCCGTTTTTTTTCCATATCTCTTTAGAAATTCGGAATCATTCATTACATCGTGCTGCAGAAGCGTCAATCGCAACAGCAATTTTGTTTTATCGACCTGCAGGACGCTGCGCTGCTCGTGATTCACCACCGTCGAGGTGATGGTATTGACGCAATGGATCGGAAAGCGGGATGCCAACTTCAACCATAAGGCATAGTCCTCAGAAGCAGAGAGCCCTCTGTTTTCACTGAAAGGGTATGCCATGGCAATGTCAGAGCGTATAAAAACTCCGTTACAACTTAAATGATTCCCATTGATAAGTTCATCATTTATGGTGGGGGGAAATTTCGCAACGCGGCGGAGGAGCTGCCCCTGCGTATTCTTAACATCATAACCCAAATGAAACACTTCGGGTGACGCTAACTTCGTAACGGTGGCTTCCGCCATGTTGAGGTGATTGGCATAGGCCAGGTCATCGGAATCAAAAAAATTAATGTATTCTCCTTTTGCCAATCGAGCGCCAAAATTACGCGCTGCCCCACGTTCTGCATTTTCCTTCTTGAAATAAAACAACCTCGGGTCATTCAGCGTGCGGACAACTTGTTCCGTGTCGTCTGTGCTCCCATCATCAACTATGAGCAGCTCGAACTTTTGAAAAGTTTGAGCCAGTAAGGATTTAATAGTGGCGGGCAGGAAATCGGCCCGATTATAGGTAGGAATGACGATAGAAAACAGAAGGTGGTTTCGGTTCATGAGTCGGAGCGTTCAAAGGTCAACCTCGCCGATAAAATAGGTCTTTTTCGCCAACTATTTATGGTCTAGCCAATAGGTTGAACTGATGCAAAGAACGGAATAGTTGCTCATTCTCTAAATAGGGAATAAATTCCTGATTCGCTTCTCCCAAAAGGCCATACTTCCACGACGTCAGTTTCTCAATAATATGTTGCAAAGAATGGCCCCGGCCCTTGATCCAGGAGGGCGTTATTTCAATATACAACCACGGATGAAACTGTTCAATGACGGATCCTCCCCCCAAAAGGACGTCAGGCTCAAATCCCTCCACATCAATTTTGATAAAGTCAATCCGCGTGAGGCTCAAGGACCGCACCACATCATCCAATCGCTCCACCTTCACCTGGCAATGGAGTTTTGAGGGAGATGGATCCCCTGAAATCGAACCGCCTCCCGAGTTGGCCGGGTCATACGCAAATGCCATTTCTCCGGCCTCTGTCCCTAACGCCAGGGCATGGCAGCAGACATGGTGCCTCAATCCGGGATTGAGCGCAAGGCTGGTCGTCAGTAGATCAAAAATATATGCATTGGGTTCGAAAGCATGGATCATGAATTGACGAACGCCCTGCCGTTGGAGAGTGGCCGCCAGTTTCAGAGAAAATTGACCACCGTTGGCGCCTATATCCAGCACAACGCCACCGGCTGCTAAAACGGAGGCTGCTTTTCTCCAGGAAACATCGGGCAACCCGGCATAGAGATGCCATTGCATGTAATCTGACCGGTCGACCATAAAGTAAGCACCATCTCTTTTGATCTTTAAGAAATGGCCGCGGCTGTATTCTTCCGGAACGGGGAGAAATTTAATGAAGACGGGGATCAGGGTAGTCATCGCTATGCATACGTTCTCCAACCCCAGAACCTGCACT
>DATHFS010000529.1:0-2643 GCA_035317975.1 Cyclobacteriaceae bacterium
TAAAAACCCGTGAGAAATTTTGGTCCGCTGACAGCACCCTGCGTTGGCCAGAATCACTTCATAGCCGCACGAATTAAGCAACTGAACGGCCGACACGCCGACCTGCGGCTCATAAAAATTCAGATAGGTATCGGCAAAAAGTACCACCACCTTGTCCGGGTTTTTAAAAGTATTATTGCCTTCCTTCCTAAACCATTTATAGAATGGCTCTTTGGCATACCCGGGCAATACCCTGCGCCGGTCGAAGCCTGCCAGTTTTTGTAAAGCGTACCGGAACAGCCTGGTCTCCTGAATGAAATTAACGAGTTGTGAGAATGGTCCTGATAAGCGGGCGGCCGCTTCAGGGGAATCCCTGACAAGGCGGTCGCGTAGAGTAGAACCATGTTCATCATAATACATTTGCAAAACATCGCCTTTCATTTTGGCCATATCCACATTGCTGGGGCATTCTGATTTGCATGCTTTACAGGAGATGCATAAGTCCATGACCTGGTGAAGCCGCTGGCTCGTAAGTCCTTCCTTGTCCAATTGGCCCGACATCGCCAACCGCAATGCATTGGCCCTGCCCCGGGTGGAATGCTCTTCATCACGGGTAGCTTTAAAGCTTGGACACATCGTTCCCCCCAGCACCTTTCGGCATTCGCCCACACCCGTGCACATGTGTACCGATTCCTTGAAACTATTTTCAAAACGATAGTGAAACTCTGTCTTCACTTCCTGGTCAGCGTACTGCAGACCATACCGGAGGTTATGCTCAATGGTTTCGGCGTCCACGATCTTTCCCGGGTTCATTAAATTTTCCGGATCAAACCATTTTTTGACATCCTTAAAGACCTGATAGATCCGTGTGCCAAAAAAACGCTCATTAAAAGCGCTTCTTACCAAACCGTCTCCGTGCTCTCCGCTCCAGGAACCTCCATACTTTACTACGAGGTCAAATGTTTCATTGGTAATTTTTTTTAGGTTTTCAATGTCGATTTCCTGCCTGAGATCCAGGAGGGGCTGTACGTGAAGAACGCCTACGCTGGCATGGGCGTAGAGTGCCACCGGAGTGTTATGTTTCGCGCAGAGGGTAAGCACCTGATCAATATATTCAGGCAAAACTTCGATCGGTACGGCAGCATCTTCAATGAAGCTCAAGGGTTTCTTTTCACCCTTCATTCCCAGCATGAGGCCGAATCCTTTTTTCCGAAGGTTCCACACGTCATCATATGCCTTCCCTTCCGGGAATAAAGGATAGCTATACCCCACTCCCCTTCGCTTCAATTCTTCAATCATGGCTTGCGGCCGCTGCATGACCGCTTCCGCGGAATCTCCGTAAAATTCCACAATAAGAATAGCGGCAGGATCCTGTTCAATAAAATAACAATACTGTTTTGTTGTGAGATTTTCTTTGCTCATCCTCAACACAGTGCTGTCTAAAAGTTCGACGGCGGAGGGCTGAAACGGAAGCATGGGCTGCACAGCCCGGATGGCTTCCAGCAGGTCAGCAAAATGGATGACAGCTACCGACTTGAATTTGGGCAGAGGCTCGAGGTTAAGTTTTAATTCCAGGGTAACCGCCAATGTCCCCTCGCTTCCGGTAACCAGTTTTGCCAGATTCCAGCGGTCGGTATATACGAATTCATCCAGGTTATATCCCCCCACTCTTCTCATCACCTTGGGAAACCGTTGTTTGATTTCCTCCTTATTACGCTGAATGGCCTCGGCGAAATTCCTGTAGATTTCTCCTTCCCGGGTACGCTGCTCCGCTTTTTGCTTAAATGCCTCCGCTGAAAATTCTTTTAGCAGGAGTTCAGTCCCGTCCGACAATAAAATCCTGGCCTCCAGTACATGATCGACGGTCTTTCCGTAGAGTATACTTTTTGTTCCGGAAGAATTGTTTCCCACCATTCCGCCAACATTGGCCCGGCTGGAGGTCGCAGGATCGGGAGCAAAATGCAGGTTAAATTTTGCCATTTCCTCATTCAGTTCATCCCGCACCACTCCCGGCTGCACCCTCACCCATCTTTCCTTTTCATTGAACTCCAGCACTTTGTTCATGTACTTGGAAAAATCAATGACCAGTGCTTCCCCCACAGTCTGCCCTGCCAGGCTGGTACCGCCACCGCGGGGAAGGATCTTTATTTTATTTTTTGCGGCAAGGGCAACGGCCTTTTTTACATCGGCTTCATCTTTCGGGAGGATGATGGCAATCGGTTTAATCTGGTAAAAGCTGGCGTCGGTAGAGTACATGCCCAATGAATAATCATCGTCGAGCACGTCTCCCCGGATGCTTTGCTTTAACTGGTCACCGATGGATAGCGGGGTGTTCATGAATCCAAGATAATAGAAAATTCTCTCTGAAAGGGTTATTCATCGCAGGCATAGATTTAAACCGCAGAGGCGCAGGGACGCAAAGTAGGCGCAGAGGCAAGGGATAATTTGGTTTGACCCTTTCAAATAAATGTCCGATCGGCGGCGGAAACAGTGGTAACCGTATAACAAACTTTCAGCCGAAGTCTCATAGAGACGAAATATTGGTAACCACCGAACTATCTATCAACCGGAAATATCGGTAACCAGGATCTAACCCTCATAAAGGAGTCCTGAACGGACGGAATATCGGCGCTGGGAAATACGGTAACCACTATTTCGTCTCTA
>DATHFS010000530.1:0-3797 GCA_035317975.1 Cyclobacteriaceae bacterium
CGTACCGCTCGCCTATTTTACCTCCGATAAGCTGTTGCAGAATTTTATTTACCGGATTCCGCTGGACATGTTTACGGGATTAATTGGCTTTGGTATTATCGCTTTGCTCACGGTGGTCACTGTTAGTTATGAAAGTATTAAGGCCTCCATCGCTAACCCGGTGAAATCGTTGCGGTATGAATAAATCAGATTACAGAATTATATAGAGTGGGCCCTGAAATTAAACACAAATATAGGGTAGTGTTGATGTGTTGGTGTGCGGAAGTGTTGATGTTGGGTACCAAAGCGAGGTGTAGGACCCCTTACTTCAACACTTAAACACCTTAACACATCAACACAGAATCTATGTGTATAGTCCCCTGCTTACGGTAAGGCAAAAGCCATGATGTATCCACCCGGGTTTTCTTTATCCCCGGCCACGGAGATCGCTACGTATTGTTTTCCATCGCTCATGTATGTGCAGGGCGTAGCGTTGGCAACACCCGGAAGGGAAGCTTCCCATAGCAATTTACCCTTATCCTTAGTGAAGGCCCGCAATTTTTTATCCCTGGTGCTCCCTATAAATACAAGTCCTCCGGCCGTCACGATCGGGCCTCCCGAACCTTCCGAACCGGTTGGAGGTGCGCCGGCCTCTTGTAGTTCCGGATGGTTTCCAAGTGGTATTTGCCACTCGAACTCTCCTGTATTGAGGTTGATTGCATTCAGTGTTCCCCACGGCGGCCGGATAGCGGGATGACCTTCGGGGTCATTGAAATGAGTAAATGCGATTAAATTCAGATAGAGAGAAGCGGTATCCATTTTCCGGATCTCCATTCCAGATTCACTTCCCGATAGTTTGTTATTCCGGATCTCCAGCAACTCCGCGTCTTTGCGGGACGATTTGTTGGTCGTTATCTCATATAGATAAGCGATGATCCCTTCCTCCCCTCCTTTTAAAATGCCTGAAAATGCAGGCATCCGCCCCGCTCCTTCTTTTATTTTCTTTAAGGCTGCTTCTTTGGTGATTTTGTTTTGAATACCCGTCAGGGAGGGGTAAATGGGTTCATCTCCTTTCCTATCCCTGCCATGACAACTGGAACAGTATTTCGCATAAAGGGCTTTTCCCTGACTATAGGCCGACTGATCGGAAAAAGCCTTTTTGTTTTGCACTTTTTGAAGGAGGTCAATCTCGGGCGAGTCAGTTGATCGTACATAAAGCACCCCGGTAGCAGGATCCACCGCTGCGCCTCCCCAATTCGACCCCCCTCTGGTTCCGGGAATCATCAGTGTGCCTCTCAGATCCGGGGGAGTAAACAGTCCTTCATATCGCAAACCATTAAATTTCTTAAGGAGCGAATCATGCGCCGCGGTAGAATAACGGGTCAGATCGTCTTTCGTCATGAATTGTCGCGCATAGGCCCGGGGTTGTAAAGGAAAAGGTTGGGTAGGCCACGCTTCCTCGCCGGGCACCGTTGAGCCGGGTACCTTGCGTTCCTCTATCGGGAATAAAGATTCTCCCGTTTCACGGTTTAACAAAAAAAGAAACCCGGTCTTTGTCGTTTGTGCAACGGCATCTATTCGATGTCCTTCTCTCTCCACGGTAATCAAGTTGGGCGGCGCCGGCAAGTCATAATCCCATAAGTCATGATGAATAGTTTGAAAATGCCATAGGTAGTTACCTGTTTTTGCATTCAGCGCAACGACAGAATTGCCATACAAATTTTTCCCTTTTCTGTCCCCTCCATAAAAATCATAGGAAGGAGATCCAAGTGCTAAAAACACCATACCTCTTTTTTTATCCAGGCTCATGCCTGCCCAATCATTGACCCCTCCTGCATATTTCCAGGCATCTTTAGGCCAGGTTTCATATCCTGGTTCCCCCGGAAGAGGAATGGTGTGGAAGGTCCATTCCAGCTTGCCGGATCGAACATTGTAAGCCCGTATATAACCGGGCTGGGCACCATACAATTCCGATACTTCGGTTCCCATGATCAACAAATCCTGATAAACAATTCCCGGCGAGGTGGGTATGACCGATAGGGTATTGGGGTCACCCCGCATTCCTATATTCATGCTCACCTTGCCGTCCTGGCCAAATCCGGCGATCAGCTTTCCGGTTTGCGCATCGTGTGCAAACAAATGGTCCCCCGCCGTATAGAAAATCCTTTTATCGTTTCCATCCTCCCAATAGGTAACCCCCCTGCATACCCCTCCTCCTTCACCGCCGTTAAAGGGATCGTACGACCAGATCAGTTTTCCGCTATTGGCATGGATGGCATATACCCTATGCCGGGCAGACGTGGCATACATCACGCCATCAATAATAATCGGGTTGCATTCACTGCTTCCGGATCGTGCATCCTTCCGTTCGTCCTTCGGTGTGAATGTCCAGGCCACCTGCAGCTGATGAACATTTTCTGTATCGATTTGTTTCAGCGCGGAGTAACTGCTGCTTTCTGCGTCAGCTTTATAGACACCCCAGGTCCTGTGTTCATTTCGATCCTGCCGGCAACTGGTAAATAAGGACAATGCCAGCAGAAGCGGAAGGTATTCGATTTTTCTATTGAGCATAATGCGCATGGGTTCTGGTCTTTAGTAAGGACTAAAGTCAGCGAAGATAAATTCTCACATCGTAGAAAACCAACCTCACCATCAGAATTCCTGTCCAAAACGAAATCGTCCTCCCGTCGCAGGATATGGCCATTGGTCGAAGGTGGGCAAGGAGGAATATTCAATCAACCAGGGAGTTATCCGGAGGGACGGCCGTTTTAGTACTACGTGGTATGGTTTTTCTGTTTGAATTGCAAAACCAAAAACAATAAAATATGAAACACAACATCATGGGTCAGGTAAGCATCACCATTGATGCTCCTGCTTCCGCGGTATGGGAAGCCTTGACCAATCCAAAAATAATTAAGCAGTACTTTTTTGAAACCGATGCCCATTCTGACTGGAGTGTGGGGAGTCCCCTTACTTTTGAAGGAGAGTGGGAGGGAAAATTGTATCAGGATAAGGGGACGATCCTCGCTAACAAGACCAATAAACTTCTCCGGTATTCGTATTGGAGTTCGATGTCGGGTATTGATGACAAGCCTGAAAATTATGTCACGGTTACGTATGAGTTATTGGATAAAGACGGAAAAACCACGCTTACCGTGACCCAGGAGAATATCCCCAACAAAAAAATGAAAGAGCATGCTGAAGGAAATTGGAAAAAAGTTCTCGCTAACCTGAAAAATCTGCTGGAAAATCAATTTGTGAATTCCAATTATAATTAATCAGAATGAAGGAGCCATAGACCTGCCTGTCCCGATGCATCGGTGGTCCGACGAAGCCTTGGTGTAGTCGGATTCATAGATTAAAATTCAGTGAATCTGTGGCTTCTTCTTTCTGATTTTAATTAACTTGCCGCAGTACAAAAGTTTCCATGGCTTATGTTGCGCAAGCGTTTACTCCTTCTGCTTTTACCATTTTTCGTATTCTCCCTTGGTTCCCAAAAAAGGGTAGAAAAGAAATGGGTCAGTTTGTTTAATGGCAAGAACCTGGACCATTGGCAGCCAAAAATTGCGGGATGCAAACTAGGTGAAAATTACGGCAATACGTTTCGTATTGAAAACGGAATACTAAGCGTTCGGTATGACCAGTATGGCAGTTTCAACAATAGATTCGGAGCATTGTACTACGACAAAAAGCTTTCCAATTACCGGCTAAGAGTAGAATACCGTTTCGTTGGCGAAACGGCTCCCGGTGCTCCCTCCTGGGGATTCCGCGACAGCGGAATACAATACCACGGTCAGGACCCTAAATCAATCGCGCTA
>DATHFS010000531.1:0-3777 GCA_035317975.1 Cyclobacteriaceae bacterium
TCATTGCCATTTTGAAGAAACAGCTCATCGCGCCCATAACGTGATTCCAGTGATACCTCAGAAGCCCGGAAGTTTTCGTGGATCGATGTCAGATCGTTGGGGTCATCCAGGTATCCAAAGCTGAAGACGGGATCGAACGTCCAATGGCGGAAAGAAATTTTCTGTGAAAATCCTTTGAACAATTCACGTTGCACAGCGACACGGTACTCATCAAAATAATAGCCCCTTCGAAAGTAGCCCCATCGCGTCGCGGCGAGGTACAACGGATTGTCCGCCAGGGTTTCATCATCGACACCCAGTCGTGCAATATCGCTCCTGATCCGAAACGAAACCGTAGTCCATCGCTCTCTTGACAAAATTTGAGTTGCGGAGGCGGAGTATTTGACACGGGTATCCGTAAATCCATAGGCCAGCTGACCCTGGTAAATCCAATTTTTGCTAAACTTCCGTGTGGTCTTAAATCCGCCTTGAATCCGGACACCCTCCTTGTTGTTCCAGGCTATTAATCCCAGGTACGGTCCTGCTTCAAACTTTCCCAGATCATAAAATCCATCGATAAAGGCTTTGACAATATCCGTATACGTTTTCACCACCGGTATATTGCGAAGCGTGTCGATCATTTTATATACGTTCTTTTCCGTTTCACTCAAGGGTTCATGCCGCAACGTGTCCCAGTATTTTTCATCTTCAAACAAGCGGGCATTCTCCGCCATATCGATGGGGCGTTCATAGAAGGCAACGACTTTCGGCTGGTTGACGACGATATTTTTGTTGCTGGTATAAAATTTGGCCAGCATGCCTGCCGATTTTTTGGTGAGTTCGCCCACGTCAATCAGGACCCGGTTTTTTACCGGGATCCAGGGCCCGGCCACTGTACTATCCAGTTCCTGCTGGATCTTGATCTTCTCGACAAAATTGACATTGGCCTGCTTGCCCATGGTAGCGTCGATTTGCTTCAGGGCGAATTCCTTTTTCGTGATCCACATCGTACCGCTAAAAGCTAAATCCTGCTTGCTTTTTGGTGAGAAATCCAGGCGATAGCAAAAATGATTGCCGATGTCAAGGCTGTCCGTCAAATCATAATCGTAATAAAGCCGCCAGCCATCGGCAATGGGTGAGACAAAATCCTTGCCGACGATGTTAAGCCAGTTTTGATAGAAATTGTATTCCTGAAAGGACGAACCGATAAGCTGGGTCAACAGCGTGCCATCCTCCACGCCCACCCCATTGATCTTGGATTTCAGTATATGCTCTTTCTTCAGTGATGGATTGTCCCGGTAATACAGTTTGGAAACGCTTTCGGTAATGAACAAGGGAAGAATGGGTTTGCCATCCTCCCCGGCAATTCTTTCGACGCTATCGAGTACCTGCGTGATTTTTTTCACGATTTTTCGCTGCCGGAAGGCGTCGGAAATATTATCCACATCCACTTCAATTTTTGTATACGAGTCGTACTCATAGGCTGATAGTTTTCGCTTATCGTTAAGGCCCTTATTCTTTACCACATTGCGGAGAATAGCGTAGGCGGGATTCTCGCCTGCACTGATTGACACTTCCTGGAGGTTAACTACTTGCTCTGCCAACTGAAAATTGATCACCTGGCTCACTCCCTTTTTTACTATTTTGGTCCTGGGCTGGTAGCCCACAAAGGATGCTACCATGGAATCACCCGGATTCATGGTTTTGATTGTAAAGTTTCCGTCAAAATCAGTAGTGGCGCCTATGGATGTCCCTTTGAAAACTACATTGACAAAAGGAATCGGATCACCCGATGCAGCGTCGGTGACTTTGCCATGAACAATGGTTTCCTGAGCTTGAGCAAAGCCTGCAGGAACAGCCAGTAAGACAAGGGAGACGAGAAAATTGCTAAGCCCCAAAATTCTACTCACAGATTCAGTTTGCCTGCAAATTTAAGGATTTAACCTTGATCGAAGCTTAGCGATAAGTTGAAAATTTAAAGTAACGGTCTTAAGTCCTTAGTCCTGAGTCGTTAGTCCCTGGTCGTAAGTCCCTGGTCGTAAGTCCTTAGTTTCTGTTGAGTCAACTCACGGCTAGTGTTGCGAAAATTTAATTTTGCAACGTTCCTGTGGCTGAAACTTCCTTAATGGCAGCCTCGTTCAGGATGTAGGCACTTGAATCCGAAGCGAACGCTTGATATGCCGACAGTTCGAGCCACGCACACACAAACCTTATTACCTTCGTAGCACTCAACTGTCCCCCACTCCCAAACCTTCTTACCTTATTGTCGGGATATGCGCCTTGCGAGATGCAACTGTCAAGTATCGCCTCCCAAAAGGGACGATACGGAGGGACGGGAAATCTTACCGGGGATTTCGCATCGTCCTCTTCGAAAGACGATGCTGGACCTACCGTCAAGTATCGTCTCCCAAAGGGGACGATACGTTCCCGGTCCAAGGCTCGCGCATCGTCCTCTTCAAGAGGCGATGCTGGACCAAAAAGGACATTGAGCCAATCAGGTTCCCATGATTTGCGCTCATAGATAAATGTGCCGGAAAAATAAGGTAATAAGGTTGGAAAGGTGGTGGGACATTTTGTCTACGAAGGTAATAAGGTTAACGTGTGCGGTCTTAACACATTCCAACCATTCTCGCAAACATGATCGGTTAGGCATGAGGCAAACCATCGTTACACTGAAATGGCAGGTCCGAGCTCATAACAATTCATAGCTCTACTTGTTTCAAACCTAATTAGTCGTAGCCCTAGACTACGGACTCAACACATACAAATCGATAATCGCTTTCGTCCTTGCAAAATACTCCCTCACATAGACTTTTACCATTGCTTCCGGAGAAGGTTCGACAGCCTGTATGGCAACGGCGTCGATGTGATAAAACCGGCTGATGAAAAGCGCGCGATTGCAATGAAAGGGTTGGGTAATGATCGTGATTTTGTCCTGACCGAAAATTTCCTTGCTCCGCACAATGGAGTCCAATGTTCTCAGGCCGGCGTAGTCGAGGGTGATGACGGAATCCGGTACACCCTGCTTGACGAGGGCCTTTTTCATTTCCATCGGTTCGTTGTAATATTTCGACCGGTTATCGCCGCTAAGGAGAAAGTGCGTTACTTTACCTCCCTTGTATAGGGATGCTGCTGTCTTGATCCGGTTTTCAAAATAAGGATTCGGCGATCCATCGGTAAGCTTATTGCTAGTACCCAGGACTAACGCTACAGTATTATCAGGAAGCAGCCGATAGTCAGAAAAAACCTTATCTGACGTGCTCCAGACTACCCAAATATTGGACGCGACAACGGCCAACGCCACTAAGCATAAGGCATAGATCAGACCCCACGTCACTTTCTTCACCATGGATCCAAAGGTAGGAATTAGTCTTGAGTCTTGAGTCTCAAAAAGAACTCCCGTTCAATAAGTTCAGACCGTCTCACCACCTTGCGATACCACGACAACCGTATTTCACTTTTTTCTTCATCGGAAAGTACCCAGTCAATTTCAGTGTCCCGGATTTTGGTCACCAGGGTGTTGAGGCAAATGGCGGCACTCACGGAAATATTCAGGCTTTCAGTGAATCCGACCATGGGAATCCGGACCTTTTCATCGCAATGGTTCAAGGCATACCCGGAACTTCCCTTCAATTCATTTCCCATGACAATCGCCAGCCTTTCATTCAAAGAAATCTCACTCAGGGGAATGCCATCCGGAGAAGGATCGGCCACGAGAATGCGATACCCCTTTTGGCGAAGTGCGGTAAAGCAGGGTTCCGTATTGTTCACCCCTTTCTCTTTGTAACGGATCAGGTC
>DATHFS010000532.1:0-3619 GCA_035317975.1 Cyclobacteriaceae bacterium
GAGAAACTGAGGCACGAACTGGAACTTTCCATTTCAGTTCACGCCCGTAAACCGGTGGAGCCAACGCATCCGTTTGTGCGACCTGTTACGGAAGATGAAAAAGACGACCTGACCGTGATCAAGGGTATCGGGCCTTTTATTGAAAAGCGGCTGAATATGGTTGGGATCTATACGCTGAAACAAATCAGTGAGTTCACTCCGGAGACCATCGACCAAGTGAGCAAGGCCATTGAGTTCTTTCCAAACCGGATGCTTCGGGATGATTGGGTGGGACAGGCGAAGGCGTTGATTAATTCTTAGGATTGGTTCTTGGCGGTTAGTTCCGTGTAGCGGAGACCGAAGGTTATTGTCACTGTTTATTGGCGGTTTAGGACCCGCCGATTAGACTTTGAATTCTTATGAAAATCTCCAGGCCAACAATTACTTTGCCTACTGCCCTTTGCCTACTGCCTACTTACCCAATTGGGTTCTCACGTTTTAATAAGGGACCCCTTTGCCTCTGCCCTTTGCCTACTGCCTACTTATCAATGTGTTCCCTTCCGATCAAGGTATGTATTGAACCACAGTAACACTCTTTCCCCGATATCCTGAATGAACTTTGGTTCCTGAACGCCGTGTGGTGTTCGGGGATAGGTGATCATTTCAGCCGGAATCCCAAGTCGTTTGACGGCAGTGTAAAATTCAAATCCCTGGGAAATGGGCACGCGCACATCGCGCTCCCCATGTATCACCTGAGTGGGGGTCTTGACGTTTTTGACATTGAACATGGCCGAATGCTTCATGTACACGTCCATCCTGTCCCAATATTCGCCGCCAAAATAATCGGGAAGAAAGCCGGCAATATCGGAGGTGCCAACGAAACTCATCAGATTAGTGACGGGAGCGCCGAGGCTGGCGGCCTTGTAGCGGTTGGTCTTCGTCACGGTAAAGGAGGTCATGTAACCTCCATAGCTCCAGCCACAGATGACGAGGCTGTCGGGATGGGCCACCCCCATAGCAATGACTTTGTCGACACCGGATTGATCATCGTCGTAATCACCAAAGCCCCAATCGTTGTAATTAGCGTGGCGAAAGTCCCGGCCATAGCCGCTGCTACCACGGGGGTTGGGACGCAATATGGCATACCCTTGCTGCGCGAACGTCTGGATGGGATAAACACTTCCTCCTGCGGTGAAATTTTGCGTAAACGCGCCGGCGGGGCCACCGTGGATATTCAGGATGAGTGGATATTTCTTTCCCGAATTGTAATGCACCGGATACGTCAGAAGTCCTTCTACCTCTTTACCATCTTTTGATTTCCACCGGATGACTTCGGTCTTGCCCATGGGCAACTTAGGGAAGTCCTTGTTTGCATCTGAAAGTTTCTTTGGCTCAAACTTCAGTAAGAGTGTTGTGAAAACTTCGGGGGCGACTTCAGGAGTCTGATGCAGAAAAGCTATCGTCCTGCCATCCGCACTAAAGGAGGCGTTTGTATAGTTGCCCCCGCCCGGTGTAAGGACCTTGGTGCTTCCTCCATTCACGGGCACAACAAATACCCGCCCGCTGGTGCGGCTGGTCTCACTGACGTAAATTTCCTTGCCATCAGCGGACCAATCCAGAATGGAGGCCAGACGATCGGGAGTTTCTGATAGTTTTCTTGGCTGCCCTCCGGCCGCCGGAATGAGATAAACATCACTTGTCGATGCCCATTTCGGATTGCCGCCGTCGGAAACAAATGCGATCGTTTGCCCATCCGGTGAATAATGCGGCCCGGAATCCAGTCCGTGCATGGCTACCAATGATCGCACCGTACCGCTGTCGGAAGGAACGATGGAAATATCCATTGCCGGCCAATTGTCTGCCGAAGGCGTAAGCTGATGAGCGAAGGCTATGGATTTTGAATCGGGTGACCAGTCAAAGCCGGTGACATGAAAATCTCCTTTGGTCAGGCGCTTCATTTTGTGTTCGTACTTGCCGGTGACCGCAGTCGGCGTTTTTTCGAAGGCAACGGTGTAGAGGTGGGCATATTTCCAGTTGTCAACGATCGTCCAATCCCTCTTCTCTTTTATCATTTTTTCTTCTTCATCCGTATCAGCATCGCGCTGTGTATAAGCGATGCGCCTGCCATCCGGGCTCCAGGCAAACTGTTCTACGTCTACCTTCGCTCTTGTTATTTGTTCTGCCTCTCCGCCATTCACCCTTATGGCCCATACTTGTGCTTTGTTTTCACTATTGCGATGAGAAATAAAGGCAAGATAGTTTCCGTCGGGGGAGAAACTGGGACTGATGCACGATTTCGGGCCCTGGGTAAATTGAACGTTTGTTTTACCGTCAGACGAAGCCATCCAGATATGGGTAAGGAATTCTGATTTTTCCCCCTCCATCATGGGTGTCGAAATGGTGTAGGCTACCATTCGACCATCGGGCGACACGACTGTCCCGCCGACGCGTTTGAATTTGATCATCACCTCGGGAGTCCAGACGCTCTGGGAGTACGCTCCTGAGAATAGCAGGCAAAGTGGAAGGAGGACCAGGCGTTTCATCCGATTAAAATTTGAGTGAAAATATAAAAGTAGACCAAAGCGAATAGGGGTTATTTTATGGATGGTGACTCCATAATTTAAGATTGGGGTTTGGGCCTGAAATTGGGTTCAGGCTAATTCTTAAATTTTAAATCTTAAATTTAGTATGCATGCATAACATTATTTATTTTATCTTCGTTTTCGCGTGTAAAACAATGAAAAGGGAAGAGACGGTAGACTTCAACATCAAGGCAGCCTGGCATGCAATTGCCAGGATGTACAATCAGCAGGCGATGAAATACAATGGCACCATGTCCATCGGGTTTGCGCTATTGAACATCCATTCCGAGGAAGGTACACCGGCGACCAAAATCGCTCCGTTGATGGGTCTTGAAGCGCGCAGCCTGACCCGCCTTCTTAAGTCGATGGATGAAAAAGGTTTGATTTATCGCGAAGCGGACAAGGCGGACAAACGGTCCGTTCGTATATATTTAACACGGGAGGGAAAGAAAAACAAGGAGAAAGCCCGGGAAACGGTATTGCGCTTTAATGAGGCGGTTCGCGAGCAGGTTCCGGTTCAGAAGTTGGAAGTGTTTTTTGAGGTGTTGCAGGAAATTAATAAGATGATCGAACGCAATGACATTTATGAAACCATTGTTCGTTGAAATGATTTTCAAACGAACCACCACCCATAACGACCAACGAAAACTATGAATCGTACTATCCGCAAAGTTGCTGTTTTAGGTTCCGGCATCATGGGCTCCCGTATCGCGTGCCACTTCGCCAATATTGGCACCGACGTATTATTACTTGATATCGCACCCAAAGAACTGACCGAGGAGGAAAAGAAAAAAGGGTTGACCCTGGATCATCCGGTTGTGAAGAACCGGATTGTTCAAAGTTCGTTTGATGCCACCCTGAAGGCGAATCCGGCTCCCCTCTTCAGTAAGAAATTTGCCTCCCGGGTAAAGGCAGGCAACTTTACCGATGATATGGCCCGGATCAGGAATTACGACTGGATCATTGAAGTGGTTGTTGAAAACCTGGATATCAAGAAAAAGATCTATGAGGAAGTTGAAAAATACCGGACGCCGGGAACGCTCATTACTTCCAATACC
>DATHFS010000533.1:0-8925 GCA_035317975.1 Cyclobacteriaceae bacterium
TAAGGCATGGAAAAATAGTATTGGATGAATACTTCAATGGATATGACTCTGAAAAGCCTCACAAAGTTTTTTCCATAACCAAGTCCATTGTTGGAGCACTAGTTGGAATTGCTATTGAACAACGACATTTAAAGTCAGAAGATGATAGTATTAAAAACTACATGGGCGACTATTTGAATAATAAGAATCCATCCTTAAAAAATCTGACGGTTAAGAACATCTTGACAATGACGACAGGATTAGATTGGGTAGAGCTTGGCGATAAAGATTCACAAGGCTTGAAAGTTCCATACTCAAATGACTGGATTGAATTTGTTTTAAATCAGCCAACGACCAAAACTCCCGGGACAACTTTTAATTATTCTTCCGGTAATGCAATGCTTCTTGCACCAATAATAAAGAACTCTACGGGAATTCAAGCAGACGAATTTGCGGACAAGTATTTATTTTCTCCATTGGGGATTAAGAACTATGAATGGGTTAAAATGTCAGAATTCTGGACAAAAACTGAAGACGGTGAAATACCTGGAATAGAGCAACCCAAGCCAATTACGTACGACAGCATATTTTCAGAGTTTCCGAGTACAGGTTCGGGGTTAAAAATGCTACCAAGGGACGTAGCAAAGTTTGGTCAACTTTATTTAAACAACGGACAATGGGACGGAAAGCAAGTAGTAAGTGAAGACTGGATTAAAAAATCAACACAGGGCCATTTCAATACCAAGGAATACGGTTATTTATGGCGACTGACTGAATTTGATTTTAACGATACTAAGATCAATTGTTATTACGGGACAGGTTTCGGACTTCAAAAACTTTATGTATTTCCAGCATTGGACTTAGTAGTTGTACTTACACAACGGAATTACAGGAGAATGCCTCAAGGTGAAGAAGAAACTCAAGACATAATTAAGAACTACATTTTGAAAGCAATTAAGTAAGACATAATAGAGAGATTGGAGAATGCGGTGCGTTGTAATTAGAAATTGATCGACATGATAAACTTTGAACAGACACTTGAGGACACATTGGCTTTTAATAGTTACTATCTCAAAACCAACGTGTCGTTCTTTCAAAGGAATTGGAGGTGGCTGGTGGCTCTTATTTTCGTCATCTATGTTTTCAAGAATTCAGATTCAACGATTGACGCACTCCTCAACTGGGGAAATTGGGTTATAGTCCTGTTTGTTGGACTCATAACATTTCTCTTGACTAGGCTTTCAACATTTATGAAAGCCAAAAGTTTAAAAGCATTTGTTCAAAATAATCCTCAAAGCGTTGGAAATCGTCAAATTGATTTGACGAAGAAAAGGTAACTGTAAGGACAAATTCAAGCGCAACAGGCTATAAGTACTCAGCCTTTTTAAAGGTGGAGGAATCTAAAGATTACTATTTTGCATTCTTCGGAAAACAATCAGCCCTTATTTTGCCTAAGAGAATATCCGACAAGGACGAACTTTCAAAGCTTGTTGAATACATAAGAACAAAGTAACGACAACTTACGAAGACGTAGTTAACAAAACGCCGTACAACAAGTGTATAAGTCAAAGCGGGCGAGCAGTGTTAAATTTTAGTTTTATCTTTCAAACGTAATCCGGTGTAGCAGAACGTTCGGAGTAGTCGGCCTTGCCATTCCTTCGTCATTTGCAAGGGTCCTATGCCCGCTACGCCTCATACATAGTCGTTGTGCGCCATGGCCTAAGAGAAAAAGATTCCGTAATTTTGGGACAAAGTATGAGAACGAAGACTGCCGATATGAACCTGGAGAAAGAGAAACTTGAAATTATCAAATGGGTGAGAACAATCAAGGACGACACGTCGATTGAGAGGCTAAAGATGTTGAGGGACAATTCAAGGAAGCTCGACTGGTGGGATGAAATAACGAACGAGGAGAAAACAGCGATTGACAAGGGACTGGGCGACATAAAAGCTGGACGGGTTAAGCCGCACAGGGAGGTGAGGAAGCTCTATGAAAAGTGGCTATAACCTGTTCTGGTCGGACAGAGCCCTTTGGGATCTCAGAAACAATATGATAATTTAGCTATCTTGAATACTGGTTTTACACCGAGACAGAACAAACCCTCCAACCGAGCCGTCACCTAAAAGTCTGAGAAACAGAGAAGATTGTGCGAACATTGAGCGAAGGATAATGAGACGAGTATTAGACCGGTACTGGACGGGCAAGGGAGGGTGCCGGACAACCAACCAACCTCATGGCAATCATTCGTACCAAAGGCAAAGGGAGGAAGCGCCAGCTGCTGGCCGGCGTCAGCGGCCAGATCGGCAAGACGATCGTCGTCAAGCAATACAAGGGAAAGATCGTGCTGGCAAACTATCCCGGGAGAAGCGGCAAGAAGCCTACGGAAGCACAGAAGGCCCAGCGGATGCTTTTTAAAGGAGTCGTTGCCTACGCGAAGAAGATCATAAACGACCCTTTGAAAAAGGCAGCCTACGCCCGCAAGCTCGAGGGACAGCGAACGGTGTTCCAGGCTGCGCTATCTGCATACCTGAAGGAGGAAATACCAGAGGTGCCGGGACGCAAGTCAAACTCCCGGTAGCGACACCACAATAGAATCATGAAAACAGTATTCGGACTCGCTTTTATTGCAGCCTCACTCCTTTGGACAAGTTGCCATACCGAGAGAGAGAAAATCGAACACCCTTCAAAAGAAGGAAAACGCATCACTATTTCGGGACGAAAAATTTACTATGAAGAATACGGACAGGGTGTACCGTTATTATTACTTTCCGGAGGGGGGATCAGTAGAAGTATAAAGGACTTTGAGAAATGCATTCCCACCCTTTCAGAACATTTCAGAATTATAGCTCCCGACACACCAGGACAGGGTAAGTCTGAGCAACTTGACAGCATGAGCTACCAAATACTTGCCGACTGCATGTCCAGGCTGGTTGATTCACTGAAAATGGATAGCGCATATGTTATGGGTTGGAGTGACGGAGGAATTGTCGGAATTCTTTTGGCCGAGAAAAGACCGGACAAGGTTAGAAAAGTCATCGCCGTGGGAGCAAACAATGGACTAAAACCGGCTATTCCACCAAATTATTCACCGGAACCAATGCCAATTGGCGAATGGGCAAAGCATAACAAGGAAGCAATCGAAGAATACGTAAGAATTCTGCCAAGAGATTGGAGAAGGTTGGTAAATGATTTGAACACGATGTGGTATGCAGACGAATATTTTCCGAAATCAATTTACGGCCGGATAGCTATCCCGGTGATGATCGTACTCGGTGACAGGGACGACATTATAACTGAACACGGCCTGGAGATGCACAGACTTATAAAAGGCAGTGAATTTTGTGTTCTACCTAATACCAGGCACGAAGTATTTGCGGAAAGGCCGGATCTGATCAGTAAAATTGCAATTGACTTTTTTAGCAAATGAAAATAATTCAAAGAAGCACAATGCCCCTGACAAATTTTGAGACAAGGAAAATTGGTTAAATTTGGGACAGGGACTGATTGAGACATATAAAGAGCAGATACGGAGACTTTGTAAAACGCACAAGGTTAAAAGCCTATACTCATTTGGTTCAGTTAACACGGCAGGTTTCACAAATGAAAGTGACGTTGACTTGATGGTCGACTTTGAGACAAATGACCCAATTGAGTACACTGACAACTATTTTGACCTAAAGTTTGAACTTGAAAGAATACTAAACCGATCTATCGACCTTTTGGAAAATAAAGCAATAGAAAATCCATTTCTTAGAGAGAATATTAACAAATCAAAAGTTCTCATCTATGGACAGTGAAGTAAAAACCTGGCTAAAGGACATTGAACAAGCGATCATAGAAATCAACTCATAATAAGAAGTCTACCCGATCTTGAGAAAGAAGTTAAGGAACTAATGGGTTGACGGGCACTGTGCACAACACGGCGGATGTGCTATTAGCATGAGCGCGAGTCAAAGCGGTTATGCAGCTATAGACTTTGCACTTATACTTCAAACAATATGGTTTTAGGGGAACATGACAAGATTTGTAATTTCATTTCTAACTCTTACTCTGCTCACAAGCGCTGCCAATGTAAAGCGACCCGATGATGCAGATCCCTTCTCCCATGCTCAATGGATTGCACTAGAACAACTTGAAGGTGCTATGAAGGTAGTGCCTGCTGTTCACGGTGACGGCAATACGTTGGGGGATCGGTGCGTAAAGCGCTCGGTTGTAACCCTATTCCGCAGGGAATTTAATGAAACGCGGGAGATTAAGAGCGCTACTATTCATATCTCCGGCCTGGGTCAATATGAGTTATGCATGAATGGAGCTCAGATTGGTGATCGCTTTCTGGCGCCAGGCTGGAGTTATTATCAAAAGCGTTGCTTCTACAACACGTATGATATCACCCGATTGGTAAAAAAAGGAGATAACGCCATTGGGATCATGGTGGGCAATGGTTTTTACAATATCAACCGCGAACGCTACCGTAAACTGGTAGTGGCCTATGGCTACCCTTGCCTGATCTTCCACATTACACTCACCATGAAGAATGGTTCCCTTCGGAATATCGTGTCGGATACGCAGTGTAAAGTAACCCCTTCCCCAATTACTTTCAGTAGTATTTATGGAGGAGAAGATTACGACGCAACCCTCGAACAAAAGGGATGGAATGTTGCCGGATTTGACGATTCAAAATGGAAAAACGCTGTTGTTGTGAATGATTCGGTCGGGAGGCTTGTGCCGGAAGAGGATTTTCCGGTAAAGGTGATGCAGGAATTCACCGTTAAGAAAATCGCGACTTCGAAAACAGGAAGGACGATCTACGACTTCGGACAAAATGCGTCCGGAATAATTGCGCTGAAAGTAAAGGGAAACAGGGGGGCGCGTATCAGGATAAAACCCGATGAGCTTATCAATAGTGATGGAGATATAACTCAAATCAGCAGCGGAGGGCCTTACGAGTTTAATTATGTCCTTAACGGTGGCGAAACGGAAGACTGGCGACCGCGATTTACGTATTATGGATTCCGGTATGCCGATGTTGAAATTATTGAGCCGGCAGGCCTGGATAAAAAAACAGAGATCATAGAAATCAAAATGCTTCACGCCCGCAACTCGGCACCCACGGTAGGTTCGTTCAGTTGCTCAGACACTCTTTTTAACCGGGTTTTTGAGCTTATTAATTGGGGAATCAAGAGTAATATGGCAAGTGTTGCCACCGACTGTCCTCATCGCGAAAAACTAGGTTGGCTCGAACAGAGCTACCTTATCGGTTCGTCTATGCAGTACAATTTCAATATCCACTCTTTTTATAACAAGATTGTAGATGACATGATCGACTCACAGCTTGATAACGGGCTGGTGCCGGATATTGCTCCTGAATATGTTCCCTTCAAAGGTGGATTCCGTGATTCACCCGAGTGGGGGAGTGCATCGGTTATTATTCCATGGCTCCTGTATAAATGGTATGGTGACCGGGATGTGCTGAAGAGAGCGTATCCCATGATGAAACGCTATTTGGGGTATCTGGAGCAAAAAGCGACGAATCATATTCTTGATTATGGTTTGGGCGATTGGTATGATCTTGGCCCCAATCCCCCTGGCAACGCGCAACTAACGCCAAAGGCTCTTACGGCTACATCGACCTACTTTTACGATTTGCAGATTATGGCTAAGATAGCGAAGATGATGGGCATGGAGGATGACTTCAAAAGGTACAGCGATTTATCAAGTAGGGTAAAATACGCATTTCTGAAAGCGTTTTATGATTCCGCTACCGGAGTGTGCTCGACCGGAAGCCAAACCGCATATGCCATGTCGCTCTACACCGGATTAATACCGGAACAGGATAAAGGCAACGTGTTTAACAACCTCATCAACTCCATCATCAGGAACAATTTCGCGCTGACATCAGGGGATATTGGTTATCATTATCTTGTACGGGTATTAAGTGAAGGCGGCAGATCGGATATACTTTACAAAATGAACAATAGAAGTGACGTACCGGGTTATGGATATCAGTTAAAAAAGGGCGCCACGGCATTAACTGAAAGCTGGGATGCACTTCCTACATCATCGAACAATCACATGATGCTGGGCCACCTGATGGAATGGTTTTATAGCGGCCTTGGAGGGATTTATCAAACTGATAACTCGGTAGCGTACAGCAATATTGTAATAGCACCCAAACCGGTAGGCGATATTCAATGGGTTACCTGTTCCTACAACTCGGTCAAGGGAATAATTTCTTCTGATTGGCAAATCAGAGAAAATTCATTCACCCTGAACCTTGCAGTGCCCCGCGACGTCGTTGCAAAAGTCATTATCCCTATTGAGTATAGGAGAAACACGTATGGGGTTACGGACCGGAGCAACGGTAAGACACTCACGGTCAAGGTTACCGATGGTGCATTTGAACTCACTATGGGAAAATATGAGGTGGTAGCAAAGTAGAGTAACCTCCGGCAAAAGTTGCACTTTAGGACAACTTTCTATATCTTTGTTTCGTGGACAAGAAATCCAAGCATAGGACTATTATTTTCTACAAGAGCTACTTTGAAGAATTCTTCCTGGAACAACGAGAAAAGGTTAAAGCTAAAATTATTTGGACTTTTGACTTAATTGAGGAGGTACAGAGAGTTCCAGAGATATATCTAAAACACCTGGAAAACACCGATGGACTGTTTGAAATTCGGGTTCAGCAAGGAAATGACATTTTTCGAATATTCTGCTTTTTTGACCAAGGACAATTAGTTGTCCTGGCAAATGGATTTCAGAAGAAGACGCAAAAGACACCCAAAAAGGAAATTGACAAGGCACTTAAAATAAAGGAGGAATATGAAAACGAAAAGAAATAATCTAGTGACGCTCGATCAATTCAAGGAAAAGCATTATGGCAAAAAGGGGACTATAAAGCGCGACCGCCTGGAGGCGGGTTACGAGAACTTTAAAATCGGTACAATGCTTCACGAGGCTCGGCTTGAAAAAGGACTGACACAGGAAGAACTCGCTGAAAAAGTAGGGACTACAAAATCCTATATTTCAAAAATAGAAAACAACATTAAGGAAGCACGTATCTCGACACTTCAAAAAATTATTGAACTCGGGCTAGGCGGACATTTAGAACTCTCGATTAAGCTTTAAAAGCGATAAAACCCGATGAACTAATGACCAACAAATCAGTCGAAAATATGAATGATTTGTGGACTAACCGGTGGAATGACCGGTATAGCAAAGGCGAGTTTGCCTATGGCGTACAACCTAACAACTATCTAAAAGAACAAATAGAGAAGGTACCTGTCGGGACAATACTTTTTCCGGCAGAGGGGGAAGGGCGTAATGCGGTTTTTGCAGCCAAACTGGGGTGGACCGTTTCAGCGTTTGACATCAGCATTGAAGGAAAGAATAAAGCCATGCGACTGGCAGAAGGCAATAACGTGACCCTTGACTACCAAGTCGGTGAATTGCAGACATTGAATTACAAGACCGGACAATTTGATGCCATCGCACTGATCTACGCGCACTTCCCGGCTGACATTAAATCGCAATATCACAGGACGCTGGACAAGTATTTGCGTAAGAATGGAATAGTTATTTTTGAAGCGTTTAGTAAAAGACACATTGACTACATCGCTAAGAACGAAAAAGTGGGCGGGCCAAAAGACATAGCGATGTTGTTCTCGGTGGAGGAATTAAAATCGGATTTTGTGAATTATGAAATCATAGAATTAGTTGAAAAAGAAATTGAATTGAGCGAGGGTCTGTTTCATAACGGAAAAGGTTCTGTAATACGATTTGTGGGACGAAAAAAATAAACTATCGCTGACAACAGGTATTTCCGGACTGTTGGACAAATATGACTTTGAAATCGACCGAGTGCAACGAATGATTTACATTACTCAACTTATTTACATTATTGCCGGGCAAGAGAATATCTTCGATCAATTTGAAAACATCGCCATTCCGATAATTTCAAAATACAATGGCCGGCTGTTATTAAGGGTGAGACCTGATGAAAAGTCTTTTATTGAACATCAAATGGACAAACCTTACGAAATACACCTTGTGGAGTTTGACACGGAACAGGATTTTGAAAACTTCAAACAGGACGAGGAACGAAAGCGATTTTTGCATTTGAAAGACCAATCAATAAAAGCATCGATCTTGATTCAGGGGATAAAACTATGAAACCGGTATGAGAGTATTGTTAGCACTTGCATTATTGGTGACTTGGACGGTTCAAGGACAGACAAAAATATTTGACCTTACCAAATTGGACAATGTAGATTTTAAGAACTTCATAGCGGAAAAGAAAATTATTGTTGTGGGCGAAATGCACGGAACGACAGAAGTTCCATTGTTTGTTTTGCAACTGATCCGGCAGTTACAGGAGAATCAAAAAAAGCTGACCGTTGGATTGGAAATTCCAATCAATCACCAGCGGGACATAGATGACTATTTGAGAACCGGAGACTTTGACAAGCTTTTGATGTTGGACTACTTCAAGTACCCGGACGGCAGAACAAGCGTTGCCATGGGGCAATTTATTAAGGGTTTAAGGGACATAAAAGACCTAAGCGTAATTTGCTTTGATATTGAGACCGGTCTTGGCGCTGGAGTAAACAGAGACAGTTTAATGGGACTTAATCTGAGCAAAAACTATAAAGGGGGACAAATGGTTATCCTAACCGGTAATTTACATGCTAATTTGAAAAGCGGTTATTGGCGACGGAATTTTAAATCAGCAGCATTCCATTTTAACAAAATCAACAACTTTGATGACCAGCTTATCTCACTGAATACCTACTTCGGCTCCGGGACAATTTGGAACTGCATGCAAGACGGTTGCAAAGAAAGAGATGCCGGCTCCAATTCAAATCTGAAACAAAAAGAAGGACCGGCAGACTTTATAGGAATTTATGAAGGTGTCCATCCAAGCGGGTACAGTGGATTTGTTTATT
>DATHFS010000534.1:0-2399 GCA_035317975.1 Cyclobacteriaceae bacterium
CAGGCTGTCAAGGCAGGACAAATTAAGTTACTGATACTCTAGCCACTGTCACCTCACCCCCGACCCCTCTCCCAGGGGCAGAGGGGAGGGACGGGAAGGCATCAGTAATGTGGAAAGCCAGGAGACCTGCCAAACACCCAACAAAAATCAGAGCTTTCGGGTGAATGGCGATGAGTAATTCGAGGGCCAACCTCGGCTTATTCCTTTTCTCTCCAAGAAGCTCATAGTAGTTCATTTTAAACCAAAACAACTATGAGAACTTTATTACGTTCAAAAACCGTTTTCTTGCTTTTCATGGCCCTCCTGACCGGGGCCAGCCTGTCCGCTCAAAACGACACCCTCCGTGTGCGAACACTGGACGAAGTGGTGATTTCAGGATCACGGCAGGAGGAGCGGATCCTGGATGCTCCACGGGCCATCACCGTTATCAATCGCGACAAGATTGAGAACTCGGTGTATAACTCCGTGGGTGACCTGCTTGCCAGGCAACAGGGTATTTACCTGGTGGGTGCCAACCAGACACCCGGTACGAACCAAAGCCTGTTCCTGCGCGGGGCCAATAGCAACCAGGTTGCTGTGATGATCGATGGTGTACGGATCACCGATCCATCGTCACCGAATAATGTAGTGGACCTGTCCGAACTATCCCTCACGAATGTGGAGCGAATTGAGATTATTGAAGGGTCCCATAGTACGCTGTTTGGCGGGGCAGCGATCGGCGGCGTGGTAAATATTATCACCCGTAAAAATCAAGGGACCGGAGTTCACGGATTTGTGAGCATGCAGGCAGGAGGTTTTGGAAATGGTTCCGGTACCCTGTCGCCTCAGGCCGATATAAGTTACAGTTTGAACAATGGTCTTTATTTCAATGGATCCGTCTTCCATCAAAACGTCAGAGGCCTCAATGCGTCGATCGACACACTTAAAGGAGGAAAAGCCCCTGACAAAGATGGATTTCGAAAGACCGATTCGTATCTGAAAGCCGGCTACCGGAAAAAGGGCTGGGACGCCTTTGCCTCCTATAAGAACACCAGCCAGCGGGCCGAAATCGATAATGGTGCTTATCAGGATGACGATAACAATTATCTATCCTTTCATCGCGACCTGGTCAACTATGGAGTAGCGTATCAGTTTTCACCGCTGTGGAAGGTATCGGCGATCGGCTCCTGGAGCGGTTCCAGGCGATTGAATGAGAATGATTCATCGCGCACCGACGCCTCCCATTTCGACGGAAATTATTTCAAAGGAACCTATCGGGGGAACCTGAGTACCAATGAGATACAAGCTAACTTTCAGGATAAAGCGGTAAAAGCTCTGGTGGGTGCCGGCTCCTTCGCCGAAACGATGTCGTTCAATACTTTCTTTTACTCAAGTTCGTTCGGAGGATTCGAATCCAAAACAAACTACGATACCATCAAGACCCAGGCCACCACGCGTTATGTTTTTGGGCATGCTCAATTTCAAGGCGGACCGGATGAAAAACTCGGGTTAACCCTCGGTGGACGACTTAGCCATCACTCCTTGTTTGGAAACTACGGAACCTTCGAGATCAATCCTTCCCTTAGGGTGACGAAGTCTTCCTTGGTGTTCGCTTCGGCTTCTTCCGGTTTCAATGCACCGTCTTTGTACCAGCTTTTCGATCCGACAAAAGGATTTGGCGCCTACACAGGGCGTGGGAATAAGACATTGACACCTGAAAAATCGGTGTCGCTCGAACTTGGATTCAAAAAGGAATTTGAATCCGGAAGCTATTTAACCGCTTCGGTTTTTCATACCGAAGTAAAGCACTCCATCGAATACGTTTACCTATGGAATAAAAACACAGCCATCGATCAATTGTCATTTTCGGATTATTTGGGCGACACCTATATTAACATCACGCAACAAAATGTGACTGGCGCGGAAATTGCCGGCGCGGCGGTGGTAAACTCTAAATTATCGTTGAGCGGAAATTTCACGTGGCTGGAGGGCAAGCTGAAATTTTCCCCGCAAAATATTGACCTCACCAAAACAGGAGGGAACCACGTGCAAGTGTACAGCAATGGTGCGTTTATCAATCAGGAAAGGGAAAGCAACAACCTGGTGCGCAGGCCAAAAGCCATGGCCTTTGCAGAAGTCCGGTATAAACTTTTGCAGGCGGTAACCCTGACAGCGAATTACCGGCTTGCCGGTGCGAGGATGGATGCTGCCTACGATCCGACGCTCGGTCCCTTTGGCGCATTGAATCAGTCGAATGTGAAAACCTATCAATTGATCGACGCCGGAATCCGCTGGCAAGCCAGCAAACGATTTACCCTCCTCGCCAAAGTGGAAAACATTTTCAGTCAACCCTACCAGGAGATCATCGGCTTTAGCACGCGTGGTCGGAGCGGCTATATCAAATTAAACTTCAAATTTTA
>DATHFS010000535.1:0-3092 GCA_035317975.1 Cyclobacteriaceae bacterium
GGAAAAGAAGTGAAGAATGCCGTCATCAGCTTAAAAGAAAAAGGCGCGAAAATGATCGTCCTTGATTTGCGCGGTAACCCCGGCGGATTGCTATTTGAAGCCGTGAACATCTGCAACATTTTTATTCCCAAAGGAAAAAAAGTAGTGACGACAAAAGGGAAAGTGGAGGATAGCAACATCACCTACGAAACTCTTAATCCTCCCGTGGATACGGAAATCCCCCTGGCCATCCTCATCAACCGGGGAAGCGCCTCCGCGTCTGAGATCGTGGCCGGCACCATCCAGGACTATGACCGCGGTATCATTATCGGTGAGAAATCGTTTGGTAAAGGACTGGTGCAATTAAGCCGGCCTCTCTCCTACAATTCACAAGTAAAGATTACTACCGCCAAATATTACACGCCCACAGGCAGGTGTATCCAGGTGCTGGATTACAGCCATCGCCGGGAAGATGGAAGCGTTGGATCCATTCCCGACTCCCTGAAAAAAGAATTTAAGACGACACGCGGCCGGATCGTTTACGACGGCGGCGGAATTGATCCCGACATCACTCTCAAAGTAGAAGAGGTTGCCATGGTCACCCAGGTAATTCTATCGCGCGGATTCCTTTTCGATTATGCTTCTCAATACGTTTTTCAACATCCGACCATTGTCTCCGCCAGAGACTTTAGTCTGACCGAGGCCGAATACCAGGACTTTGTCAATTGGATGAAGGACAAGGAATACCATTACCGGTCGAAAGTCGAAGCAGAGCTGGCCCTCTTTACCGAAGACGCAAAAAAGGAACGCTACTACAGTGATTTAAAACCTCAACTCGATCAACTACGCTCCCGGTTGGCCGAGAGCCATAAAGGGGATCTTCATAATTTTAAAGACCAGATCAAAATCCTACTGGAGAAAGAGATTGTGCTGCATTACTACCTGGAGAAAGGAGCGGTTGAATTAGAATTCAAGAATGATGATGAGGTCAAGAAAGCCACTGAAGTACTGAACAATCCGGGCCAATACAAAAAGATCCTCAACATTCCCTGATCAATGAATCACCGGGGATTTCTGAAATCATGGAAATGGTTGATCGGGGTTCTTGTTTTTGCAGGTTTGCTTTTCCTGCTGGATTCCTGTATGCAATTCCGAATGAGCAAAGCAGAGATCGAGACCTATTTTGCTAAAAAAGAAAAAAAAGGCAGTCTCCACTCCTACCCTGTCGGGAAAAACCGGATTATCAATTACCTGAAAGTAGGAGATGAAACTCTTCCATTGGTCGTCTTTGTTCATGGATCGCCGGGATCGCTCGACGCCTTCATTGATTTCATGGCCGACACGGCGTTGCTAAAGCGGGCCCAACTCATCACAGTAGACCGTCCAGGGTTTGGCGCTTCCAATTTCGGTTATGCCGAGCCGTCGCTGGAAAAACAAGCCGCATACCTCAGGCCGATATTGGAAGAAAACAAGAAACACAGGCCGATCATCCTGGTCGGCCATTCCCTGGGAGGGCCGGTCATTGCCCGGATGGCAATGGACTATGGAGACTTGGTAGATGGCCTCGTTATTGTTGCCGGTTCCATTGATCCCGAACTGGAACCCAACGAGACCTGGTTTCGGGCGCCGTTGGCAACACCATTTTTGAAATGGACAATCCCCCGTGTTTTTCGCGCATCCAACGACGAACTCTATAAGTTAAAGCCGGAATTAATAAAAATGTTGCCCCTGTGGGATAGGATCCGCTGCCGGGTCATCGTCATTCAGGGAAAAAAGGATTCTCTCGTGCCTTCCGGAAACGCCGATTTTGCAAAAAAAATGCTCACGCATGCTTCTTCTCTCGACTTCGTGATGAAGGAAGACATGGACCATTTTGTTCCGTGGTCCAACCCTGAGTTGATCCGGTCCGCAATCATAAGATTACTGCCTGAACTGTGATTCTCCCGATAGCCATCAGGAGAATCGCAATTCAGACATTCTATAATCCTGTAATTCTGAAAATTCTGCCTGCCCAGACTTTTGTCGGGGATCCTATCGCAGAAAAAGTAATTCACGGTACTTTACTAATGGCCAATCTTCATCGTCGGCGAGTAATTCGAGTTTATCGACGGCATCCCGGATTTGCTCGAAGTACTTTTCCTTAATATCATCGCAATAGGCAACCGCCCGTTTGTGGGTTTCGGTAATCTTGTTGATCCGTTTGCGTTCTTCGACCATTTGCTGCACACCTGTCTTAATGGTTTCAATATGGCCGGAGATTTCCTTTATGGTTGCGACAACGGCCGCGTTGTCGACACCCAGGCCTTTCAGTCCGTTCGCGTTGGTGATCAGCTTATTCTGGTAAGCGATGGCAGTCGGAATAATGTGGTTCATCGCCAGATCACCGATCACACGCGCCTCGATCTGGACCTTCTTGATATAGCTTTCAAGGCGGATCTCGTTGCGGGCCTCTAACTCTTTATGAGTGAGTACTTCGTGCTTTGCAAAAAGCGCTACGGATTTCTTTGACAGGTAAGCTTCAATCGCCCTCGGCATATCTTTGATATTGCCCAATCCGAGTTTTTGAGCCTCCTTAGCCCATTCATCCGAATAATTGTTTCCTTCGAAACGGACGGGCTTGCCTTCCTTAATGTACCTACGCAATGTGTTTACAATGGCAATTTTCTTTTCGGTGCCCGCTTCCACTTCCTTGTTCACGGCCTCATAAAACAACTCGAGCTGATCGGCCACGATCAGGTTCAATGCCGTCATCGGAACAGCACAATTGTCGCTTGACCCTACTGCACGGAATTCAAATTTATTTCCCGTGAAGGCAAATGGCGAAGTCCGGTTGCGATCCGTGGCATCGAGTATGATTTCCGGGATCTGATCGATGCCCAGTTTCATGTACATGTTGTCCCCCTTCTCGATCTTCACATTTCCCTTCTTCTCCAACTCATCCAATACCGATGTCATTTGTGCACCAATAAATACGGATATGATCGCCGGAGGTGCTTCATTCGCCCCCAGGCGGAAATCATTGCCGGGAGTAGCTATGCTGGCCCGCAACAAATCTGAATGTTCATGGACGGCTTTGATCGTCGTTATGAAGAATGTTAAAAAGAGTAAGTTAT
>DATHFS010000536.1:0-4567 GCA_035317975.1 Cyclobacteriaceae bacterium
CTTTGTGCACTCCACCGATCACCGATTACCGATCACCATTCACCATCGCCTAAACCTCCATCAACTTGGCAATAATCCCATCCACCGTAACCCCCTCCGCTTCCGCCTTGAAATTGCGTACGATACGGTGGCGGAGCACGGGTCTGGCCACGGCCTGGACATCTTCGATGTCGGGTGAATATTTTCCGTTGAGAAGGGCGTTGCATTTGGCACCGAGCACAAGGAACTGTGAAGCGCGGGGCCCCGCACCCCATTCGAGAAACTCATTGGCGGAAACAGAACCATTGACCATCGGGCGCGAGCGGCGGGCCAGATTGACTGCATACTCGACTACGTTGTTGGCGATCGGCACCCTTCGAACCAGGTGTTGAAAGGCGATAATCTCTTCCCCGGTCAGCACTTTCGTTACATTGTGAATGTCATCGGCCGTGGTGTTTTTTACAATATCTACCTCTTGCTGGTAGCTGGGATAATCGAGCAGAATGTTAAACATGAAACGATCGAGCTGGGCCTCCGGAAGGGGGTAGGTTCCCTCCTGTTCGATGGGATTTTGAGTCGCCAGTACAAAAAAGGGCCGGGGCAGCTCATACCGCATTCCGGCAATGGTGACGGCATACTCCTGCATCGACTCCAGTAACGCAGCCTGTGTCTTAGGGGGCGTGCGGTTGATCTCATCGGCCAGCACAATGTTGGCAAACACAGGGCCTTTCACAAAATGGAAATTGCGCTCCTTGTCCATTGTCTCGGCGCCGACGATGTCGGAGGGCATGAGGTCAGGTGTAAATTGAATCCGTTTGAATTGCAGGTCAAGCGCGGTGGCGATCGTCTGCACCAGCAACGTCTTCGCCAATCCCGGCACACCCACCAACAGCGAATGACCCTGGCAGAAAATACCGGTTAGCATCAGCTTCACCACATCATCCTGGCCGATGACTACTTTGGCAATTTCATTTCTGAGGTTCCGGTAAGCCTGTGCCAGTGCATCCGCCGCCTCGACGTCATTCGAAAAACTTTTTCCCATGTTTGAATTTACACTGTCCGTGCTTTATTCCAGAATTTTACAACTGTTGTACAATGGATCAATATTGATAAATTCCTCACTGCGCGCTTTCCTGAACCATTTTTCCATTGATATGTCCTTTTTTTCAGCAATCGCGGCCGACTGGATCCTAAACCAATCGTCTTTGAGATTGGCTTTGTGGGGAGGGAGTTTGGTCTTAAAGTAAAGGATCCGGACAGCAGACTTACCGTCATCTGTCCGGTAAATCAGCGGTCTGGAAATTCGTCCCACTTTCATGGTGTCGATTGTAAAATACACGACCGGGTCGAGTTGCTCTGTTGAAATTTTTGTTCCTCCTTCTGCGTCGGTAAAAAAGCCCCCGCGTTCCTTCGTGTTTTTGTCATCCGAAAACGCTTTTGCAGCCTGCACAAACTCAATGCTATCTTTAACAATCTTTCTTCGCAGGCTGTCGAGGTACCGTTCGGTGCGTTCGATATCTTCTTTGGACGGCGTGGCGAAAAGTAAAATATGGCGTGAATTGTATTCGTTGCCTCTGCGGTCAATCAGTTGCATGATATGAAATCCGAACGGCGATTTGAAAGGTTGTGAAATTTCGCCTTCGCGCATTTTAAATGCCATCGCTTCATATTCCGGCACCATGGCGCCCCGGGCAACGTATCCCATTTCACCGACATTGCTTTGCGCCGATGGGTCATCTGAATATTTCTTAGCCAGCTCGTTGAAATTGGTGCCATTGAGAATTTGCTGCCGCAGGCCGGATAACCGTTTCTTGACTTCCTCCTCCTGAACCGGGCTGATTTTAGCCAGCCTCACGATCTGTCCCACTTCGACATCGGAAGAATAATAGGGCAAGCTGTCCGGTGGAATTCTATTGAAGAATCGCTTTACTTCGGAAGGAGTGATCCCAAGGTCCTTGGTGATCTTATTGGTCATCTCGCGACCCAGCATTTGTTCACGGATCTGCTCACGGAGTTCCACCTTGATTTCACCTAAACTCTTATTGTAGAGCCTTTCCAATTGCTCGGGAGAATTGCCTGAGTTTTGCAGGATCATGGTCATCCGCTGCTCCGTATTAGCGTCCACCTCCACATCCGTTACCAAAACCGAATCGATCTCGGCTTTGGCTACCAGGAGTTTGTTAACGATGAGGCGGTTAAGCAAATCGCATTTGGCTTTTTCAGAAGGCGGATGCCCTTCCGTAATATAGTTTTGATAAGCGCCTTCCAGATCGGACTTCAGAACAATATAGTTATCGACTTTAACAATGATCTTGTCGGCCACAAAGCCTTTGTCTTCCTGGGCCTGTGCCCCGGAGGAGAATAAGATCAGCAGGGCCAGGGAACCCTTAGGGATTAAATACCTCAAAATCTTTTCGCTTCGTTGCATTTTCATAAACTTCCTCTTCCAGTTTTCGCGCAAGTTCCACTTTTCTTTTATTTAAAATAATGTTTTTAATGTCCCCCTTTACAAATTCAACCGGAGACACGTTGTCCGAGATTTTATAGGCCTCTATTTTAAGAAAATACAGAAATTCGTGGTCATTGGTTTCGTAGTAATTATAACTCTTCAAAAACTGGATCTTATTGGGAATTTCCGCCAGCGGCGAATTAACCACGAGTTTGTCAAATTCCATCCATGAAGAATCGTATAAATGATAGGCCGTTGAAAAACTCAGACAATACGACCTGAGTTCGTTCTTGTCCTTTTCCTTTTGGGCAAAGATAAGGTCTTTCACGCGGTTGGTGCGGGGTGCTCCTTTTGGCACTTTCAGGTACGTCCCCTTAATGATGTTCTGTTTTAGAATAAAATTGTCCAAATGGGCCTGGTAATATTTCTGGATCTCACTCTCGGAAATACTGTCTTTCAGGTTTTGTTTGATATAAAAATTTTGAAATTCATATCCAATCAGACTGTAGCGATAGTCCAATACCTTGCGCTCCACTTCGGCTTCATTGATATTGATCGTCTTCATCGCTTCGCTGATCAACAGTTGTTTCCGGATCCAGCTATTGATGTAGGCCGTTACTCTTGCTACACTGTCTTCTTTGGAAATTTCGCTGGTGGCAATCCCCACGAGTTCATCCTTAAATAAAAACGTCGTGTTCACCCTGGCTACGGGTTTGCGTGTCGATTCTCCATCCGGTTGAACTTTTTTCATCCGAATGAGATCACAACCGGAAACGAATAAGCAAACTGCCCATAAACTCACCATGGAGAATATAGCCGCCGGGCCTGGTACGAATCTTTTTACACTATGCAGGGCATTCATTTTTTCAACTCTGTGATAACGATTTTCTTACCTTTCTTATTGATCTTCACCGGATATTTTTGGCGCAAGCGGATCAGCCACTCCTTTTCGAGCGAATCCTGGTACTCCGAAATCACCTTTGCCCTCGCCTCTTCAAACGTCAGGTTCCCGGGGGGTACCAACCGGCTTACTTCTACCAGGTAGTACATGTGGTTGACTTCTGCTTCTTGCAAACCCGGCACCCAATGGATCTGATCAATGATTTGACTTTCTTTGGCCTCGTATTTTTTTAAATGGGTCACTGACTTGAATTTCTTTAAATCAACCTCGCTTACTGTATCCCCTGCAACCATCTTTCTTTTGATCGCTTCCCGGAAGGTCGTATCGGGAGTGGTAAAAATCCTGGCTTCTAGTCTGTTCCCTGCTTTGAATCTATCCGAATGCCCGGCGTAATAGTTCCGCTGCCCGATGGAATCCGCTGACGCTTTATTCCATACTTCTTTCTCCATAATTTCAAACAGCAAAATGCCCTCTCGGTATTCGTTCAATAACATTCTGTAATCCGGATTCTCCGACAATAGTTTTTTTTCTTCCATCTCGTTGATCTTTTCTTCGACAAACCGATCGTAGAGTTGCTTCATGTAGGCCGCCGGGGAAAGGCTACTGCCGGCTTCGTTCGCTGAAACCCACTGAAAGAAATCCCGAACCGGTGTCTTTTCAGATTGCCGGGCAAACAAGACCTGGTCTTGAATCGCTCCGCCAGCGGTATAGTGCCATTTTCCTTTTGTCAGCGTAGAATCGGCCAGCGAGATAACACTCGTTTTGACTCCGCTTTCTTCTGTAAAGCCAAATTCTTTTTTCCTTTTCTCAAGGGAACTTGCCTTGGAAATGGTAAGTCGTTCGTCCCGGGCTACCCGCCGCTTCAATGAGGCTTCCGTATCTTTAAACGGCGGCACAGGAATTTTCTTCTCCAGCCGGATAATGTGCCAGCCGATGGCAGACTGAAAGGGATCTGAAATTTCGCCTGGTTCTTTCAATGAAAATGCCACTTGTTCAAATTCCGGAACGGATGCCAGGCCGCCCACGCCAAAAGGCCGCAGTTTTCCGCCCGCGTTTTTTGTGCTTGTATCTTCAGAATATTCGTTACAAAGCTCATCCCAGGAACGCCCCCCCTTGAGTTGGTCGTAAATCTCAAATATGGTATTCTTGATCCTGGCTTCATTGCCTTTCCCGGTACGCAACAAAATATGGGATACTTCCACTTCGCCGCGGGCCGGACGACGGTCGAGTACCTTGAT
>DATHFS010000537.1:0-3700 GCA_035317975.1 Cyclobacteriaceae bacterium
GCCGAACTTTTTGGCCGTATGCATTCTTTTCTGAGCCAACACATTGCCTGCCTTCCGCCGGTGAACGGAGGATGGATCATTGGTCAGGGAGTAAAAATCCCCAACCCGGTAAATAAGTAGCCGATCGATCAGACTTACTAATGCTGAATCGAAATCGGCGGTCAGCGGCCAGGGCGCAAAACGCATGATCTCCTCTTTCGTCATCGGGTAATTGAATATATCGAAATAAAGCAAGGGAAGGAGAATGTTTTTTTCCACTTGCAGGGTTGAGGGTAAAGGAGAAATGGATTTCATCAGCGTGCCGCGGGCTTAACCGTTAAGAACAGGGATTGAAAAAGAGTAAAAAAAACAATTCCTTTTTGCCGGGCCAGCATACTCTCGGTCAGGCACATTAAACTGAAAAGAAGAATGAAAGAAATTTGTAACATAGAATACCCTGGCCGAAAGGCAGGCAAAAAAAAGCAAAACAATAATGAAATAAATCCCATCATTCCCAATTCAATGGAAGTTTGCATGTACTGATTGTGCGAATCAAAATCCATGTTCTTTGTACTGGCGCTAAAGGATGCGTAGTAGCCTTCTAACGCATCCTGGCCGTCTCCCGTTCCCACCCCGGTAATCCACGACTTTTTAATGATATTCCAACTTGCCTGCCATTCCAACAATCTCAAATTCACTGAATTCCATTGGGTTACTTCCTGATGGATCTCCAGTCCGGTGGCTTTCGGCTCCTGGATAACCCTGAACCGGGATACGGGATTCAACCAGATCAGTCCGGCAAAGGCAACCAACACACAGCCTAACGCCGTCACCCGGGGAATCCCTGGAATTTTCTGATGTTGAGTGACCATTAAATATACGAGAATGATAACAAATGAAAGGATGGCCATACGGGAAGCGAGGAGGTCAAGAAAAAAGATGAATAAGGAGATCAATGCAATGGATATCCAGTCGATTTTAGTTTGATCCATCATCCCCTCCAACAGGATGAGTACGCAAAAGAGGATATGCAGGGAGAGATAGGCTGGGTGGAGGTCCATCCAACTCGCCACCTGAACATACGAAAAATATTCCCATAAGGGAGAAGCAGACGGATTAGAAAGATGGAAGTGATTGAGGGTTTGGAGGTCAAAATTTGCGCTCGGCGACGAATTGACAAAAGTAAAAGCGGTATATACCAGGGAACCGATAATCAGCACACCACAACTATACACGAATCCCTTTTTAAGAAAATCAAAAAAAGCTTGATCCAAAGGCTTTCCCGATGCAGCAATTAACGGAAAGAGAACAAACGTCATTTTTTTTTCGACCTCCGATAGCCCGGCGTGAAGATCATGTGAATAAAGTAGTCCCAGGAGATGGAGGCCGAAAAAGACAAAAAAGGGTATTATCCACAACGCCTCTTTTACGCGCTGCCATTTTGTGCTCCAATTTCCTTCCGCGAGCCAGACAACAGACAAAAGAATAATGCAAATGCTATTGACACGAATCGTCCAGGGCAAGGTAACAACACATAACCACCAGGTGATATGGTAAATCGTATCATACCGGACTTTCTTCATCGGATGATTTCCGGAGCGACTTCCACCCGATTCGGCAATTCATTCCGGTACGTAACGCCTCTTACAGATTGTATGGCAGTCTCGTTTATTGTTTTTCGCTCCTCATCCAGAAACCAGCCCCATTTAGTAAAGTACTTCATCGCACTGATCAGGTTATGCATCGTAAGCGCGGCGTTTTTATACGACCCCCGCGCATGGACGTGATAAATTTCAGCAAACGGATAAAACATGGTTTTGAATTGCTGGTGGATCCGCCGGGACAGGTCGGTGTCTTCGGCATAAAGGAAGAAACGCTCATCAAAAAGACCCGTTTTCTTTAACGCTTCTGTTCGCATAAACATGAAACAGCCGGAAAGAAAAGGCACGTTCATCAATTGATTGTATTCACTTTCCTTTAACTCATACACGTCATTCATTTTTCTTATCCAATCGGGGAACGGAAAAAATCGCCGGGTCGCCAGGTTGAATGGCGTGGGCAATAATTTACAAAGCATTTGAAGGCTTCCGTCGGGATATAATACTTTGGGCATGACGAGACCGGCCTGGGGATGTTCCTCCATGAACGTAAATAGTTTCTCCAGTACATCGGGCTCAAAATAGACATCCGGATTTAATACGAGGTGATAGCGGGACCGGTCAAGGCACTGCGACAGGACCCGGTTATGTGCTTTGCCGAACCCAAGGTTGTCACCGTTGAAAACATACTTCACACCAAACCGCTCGCACGTAGAGCGGACGGTATCTTCGGGCGAATTGTCTACCACTGTCAATTCTCCTGAAAGCGAACTCTTCAGGAAACTTTCCAGGGTCCTGGACAGGAGGACAGGGTCATTCTTATACACAACAATGGAGGCGCTCAGTTTTATCATTACGGTAAGAACAATTTTTTGGCCAAATGAAATCTTGTTTGAAGCTTTTTCTCAATGGAATGGATGCTGGGCCCGCCGGTGGAGGAATGATTTTGGTGATGCCGGCGGTGATCGACCATGATTTTGGGGATAAACTTTACGCTAAAGTATCGTTCGGCAATGAGGCCGATCCATTGGTCATGGACCGGAATTTTATCCGGGAAAGGTAATGCTTTTTCGAGCACCCGGCGATGAAAAGCCATGCAGCAGCCCATGAACGAACTTTTGATGAGGTTTCTCACCAATCCCGGACGGGAACGATTGAACTTAAAAAAAGAACCATAAATCGGGTTCAGGTCTTTATCGACCACCCGGCAGTCGCAAACCGCCAGGTCGCACGAACGGAGCGCTTCTGTCATCACCTGCAGTTTTTCAGCATACCATACATCGTCCTGGTCAGCCAAAAAAATGAGGTCACCCCGGCTGGCTTTCAGACAATTCTCAAAATTTGAAATTAGTCCACGTCCCGGGTTATGCATCAGTCTAATCCTTGGGTCGCGATACGAGTCGATGAGACGCCAGGTATCATCGCTGGAACCGTCATCAGAAACCACTAATTCGTCATCAGCCCCAAATTGAGGCAGGATGGAATGAATTTGCTCCCGGATGAACCGTCCTCCGTTCTTAATGCCCATGCAAACTGAAATCATTTCTACGGTTACCCTCCAGATCCTATACAACAAAAATGAGACGGACGTTGCTAATCCTTACAAAAATAGTTAGAGATAACGGATACCAGAGCCCGTCTGTGGAATAAGCATTTGTCCGTCCAGGAAGGAGTGGATAAAACCTGAAAAGTGTCAAAAACGTCGATTTAGGATTGGGAAATTCCGTTCTCAAATTCAGAAGAGAGTAATTTTTTAAAGGTTTGAATTTTAGAGAGCTGGTGTAAAAGCAGTGGATAGGCCAATTGGAATGATAACCCGGTAAATCGCAACATATTGTCGTATGCAAAGAAAAAATACATAGTACAGAGGATTGCCCAGCCAGGAAGAAAGAAGCTGGAGGAAGGAGGTAATAATTTTAAGAATAAAAATGGAAATGAAATGACTACCAGGGCCATTAGAATCAGTCCCCACCATCCGGCATAACTATACGAGCGGGAGTAAATCGTGGACACGTTAAACGGGCCTGGGATTCTTTTTTCTGTTGGTTGATCCAAATTAAAAAGGCGATTGATTCTTTTGGATAAAAAATCGGGAAGTGCCTCGCTATTGAACATTTCCGCAA
>DATHFS010000538.1:0-4411 GCA_035317975.1 Cyclobacteriaceae bacterium
TGCTCTATCTTTTTGACGACGACAAGTTTCTGTTCGCTTCGGAGATGAAGGGCCTCCTGCCCTACGGAATTGAAAAAACACTGGACTATGCCTCCCTCTATACGTACCTCCAGTTGAATTACATTCCTGCGCCGGATACTATTTTTAAAACGGTAAAAAAACTGATGCCCGGCCATTATCTCAAGGTTCGTAACAAACAGGTCGCCGTCGCCTCCTATTATGAAATACCTTTTCATCGCGATCCGCAGAAAGAGTTACCCTATGACGAAGCAAAAGCAACGCTAAAAGAACTTCTGGAGGCATCTGTTCAGCGAAGGTTAGTCGCCGATGTTCCATTGGGAGCCTTTCTAAGCGGTGGAATTGACTCCTCCATCGTTGCTGCGCTTGCCAGTCGGCATAAGCCGGACTTGCAGACGTTTTCAATTGGCTTCAAAGACGAACCCTATTTTGATGAAACACGATATGCCCGGTTGATGGCCAAAAAACTCAACACCCAACATACGGTGTTTTCTCTGACCAACGATGACCTGTACGCCCATGTTCATTCCATCCTGGATTATATCGACGAACCGTTTGCCGATTCTTCGGCTATTGCCGTCTCTATCTTAAGCGAGGAAACGCGCAAGCACGCTACCGTGGCCCTTTCCGGCGATGGGGCGGACGAACTGCTGGCGGGGTATAATAAGCATGCGGCCTTTAATAGAGCTATACATAAGGGATGGTCTGAAAATCTAGTCTCTGCACTCTATCCGGTTTGGAAGGCCTTCCCGGGGTCCAGAAATAATCCATTGTCGAACAAATTCCGTCAACTTCAGCGCTTTGCGGAAGGGATTCAACTGGACTCCAAAGAGCGGTATTGGCGGTGGGCAGGGTATGCCGATGAATCTTCCGCAGTAGCGTTGTTTCATCCAGGCTCACTCGAAAAACTGGAGCAACAGGAATACGAGGACCGCAAATCCGCCGTGTTGAAATGGATTCCAGCGAAAGAGACCATGAATGACATTCTTATCACCGACATGAATCTTGTGCTGCCAAACGATATGCTTACAAAAGTGGACCTGATGTCGATGGCCCATGGTCTGGAAGTCCGCACCCCCTTCCTGGATGTTGAAGTTGTTAATTTTATCTTCTCCCTGCCGGGGAATTACAAGATCAATTCTTCTCTGCGCAAGCGAATTTTGCAAGATACTTTTCGCGACATTTTGCCCGCCCGGGTTTATAACCGTCCAAAGAAAGGATTTGAGGTACCCCTGTTGAAATGGTTCCGAAGGGAAATGAAGTCGTTGATTATGGACGACCTGTTGTCCCGGAAATTTGTTGAGGACCAGGTATTTTTGATTACGTCGAAATCAACGCGTTAACAAAACAGTTGTTCTCATCCAATCCCTTGGATGCGCCTGCGCGGATCTGGGCATTAATAGTTTTTCAGTGGTGGTGGAGAGACTTTTGCCACTAAGACGCGAAGGCACTAAGTTTTAATTTTTTGTTCTTCGCATTTCTTAAATTTTCTTCGCGTCTTTGTGTCTTTGTGGCAAGAGCATGCAGTTCAGACAATTACCCGTAAATCTGATTGAGAATACCCGCCAGCCTCACGCCAGCTTGTACCAGGCGTAACTTGACGATGGGAAAATTCCTATAGGTGTATTTGTATCCGAGGTTGCCATCCCCGATGGCGTAAACTTGTTTGCGGTAGCCCATCGATTCATTGACCCAATCCCTCACGGACGCCTTCTGCAATCCGGTGACCGTCGCGTTGTCCGGCTCGCCCAGGGCCGCTACTAACTCGGTGTAGCTAAACTTACTATCGTCGATCATGTCGCTATCCCACACCCGGTGGAGGTTGGATTCATTGCGAAACCATTTTACTTTGGCTTTGTTGCCGCCCTGATCGTCACAGCATCCCGCGTGCAGCGGCTGGTGAATATCCCCCGACAGGTGGACCAGAATTTTCAAATCTTCCAATTCCTGTTGCGGCGTCAACCGGTGTGATTTCAGTTCGGCAATGACCCGCTCGAGCGTCATGATGACATCGCCTTTCGGGTTCTTCTGCGACTGGTCGTAGGTCATTCCCGTCTCGATCGTCACCCAATGCCAGTCGGCCATATCGATGTGAGTAGAGTCGGAGCGGATTTCATCCATCCAGGTACTGACCAACGCCAGCGACTCCTGACCCAGGAGTTGTTTGATTTTCTTTTTGGCTTTGGCGTTTAAGTAGTGCTCGGCGATCAGGCCGGTTACCCGGTGGCCTGTGGGTCCCCAACCGAAACTTTGGATTGAAAGCAAACAAAAAAACAAGTAAATGGGGATTCTCTTCATGGCGTAATCTTAATCTTATTTTAAGTTCAACAGATTCATTTGAATGACACTCTTATCCAGAAAGGCCACAAAGAGCACAAAGAAGGCACAAAGTACACAAAGAAATAGTACGGTGAGCGCCTTCAATATGAATTCTTCGTGTCTGTTGTGTTTCTTCGTGCCCCGCCCTGGCTTGCCTGCCCCGACGTGTCGGTGGTCGGGGGACTTCGTGACCCTGCATTAGGCAACGCCCCGCAATCATTGAATAAGTATGGACAAGGTTACGATTATTCGATGAGGCCCTCTCAGGGCTTTGGTAAGAATCCAAGCCTAAATTTTGTTAACTTTGTAAAGCAATCACATTTTTATGCGCCGGGAAACTCTCATCAGAAAAACAATTAAAAACCTTGCAAAATTGCCTGATCAAAATCTTAAGGCGGTATCCGATTTTGCGGAATTTCTTTTGTTTAAAATTGACGACAAGTTAATTACAGAAGGAATTCAAAAATTAACAGCGAATTCGTTGGCGTTCAGATTCCTGGAAGGGGAAGAGGATTTGTATACAGTAAATGACTTAAGAGAGACTTTTAACTAACCGCCAATCCCTAAGCGCCAGGAACTAAGAACTTACCCATGTCCCAACGCCAGGCGCTCTTTCTAAACTTTGACATTAAGGCCCAACCCGACGAAGTGACCTGCGGGCCAACCTGCCTTCACGCCTTGTACCAATATTACAGTGATTCCGTCTCGCTGAAAGACGTTATCAGGGAAGTGAAGAACCTCAAAACTGGAGGAACCCTTGCCGTGATGATGGGCAATCATGCGTTGAAGCGTGGATACCAGGCGCGGATCTACACCTATAACCTCAATATTTTCGACCCCACCTGGTTCCGGCATTCCCCAAAGAAGATCATCCAGCTTCTGCGGAAACAGATGCGGTACAAGGCCAAAAACAAAAAACTTCAGGCTGCCTCCAAGGCCTACATTAAATTTCTGGAAGCAGGAGGGACTATCCTCTACGCCGAAATGAATGAACAACTCATCAAAGGATACCTTCGGCGGTCCATCCCCATCCTGGCGGGATTAAGCGCCACCTATTTGTATAGTACGTCGCGCGAAATCCCTACCAATAACAAATACGACAGCGTTAAAGGCGAGCCAGTGGGCCATTTTGCAGTGATCAATGGATACGATGAACACAATAACTTCGTTTACCTGGCAGATCCGATGAATCCCAACCCCTTGAAAAGTCAATATTACAGCGTAAATTTTGACCGGTTAATCAATAGCATTATGCTGGGGATCCTCACCTACGATGCCAACGTCCTGATCATCGAGCCCGGGAAGAATGTCGATAAAGGACAGAAGGCAAAAAAGCGAACATGAAAATGAGCATCCCGAACCCTGAATCCGGAACCCTCCATGCCTAAACTCGTCGTCGTAGAGAAGCCGGAAAACTGGAAGTTCAGCCTGGACGACGTGGACGTAGTGACCCCTGACGATTACATTACCAAGGAATCATTTCAATCAGCTAAAAATCTAAAAGTCCTTAACCTTTGCAAATCATACCAGTATCAAAGCGAGGGGTATTATGTATCCCTCCTGGCAGAAGCCCGAGGTCATAAGGTACTGCCAGGCGTCTCTACCATCCAGAACCTGCGGTTCCCTTCTATTCTTCGCGATGATTCATTGGATTTTGACGCACTCATCCAGAATACATTCAGGAACGAACCCTACGACCGTGTTGAATTCAATGTTTACTTTGGCACGACGCAATCGGACATTTTGAATAAGCTGGCGCTGCAGTTGTTTCAATTGGTTCAAGCGCCTTCTTTGAGGGCTTCCTTTTCAAAAAAGAACAAGTGGGTGTTGCACAGTATCAAGCCCATCAGCCTGAACGAAGTTCCCGACGCCGACAAGCCTGTGCTCGTCCAGGCCCTCGAAAAATACTTTCTTCGAAGGAGGGATTACCGGCAGGATAAACGAAAATATGACCTGGCGATCCTCGTTGATCCGGAAGATCCAAACCCTCCTTCGGACGACCGCGCCTTAAAACGTTTTTATAAAGCGGCCCTGGAAGCGGGATTCAATACCGAGTTCATCACAAAGAATGATT
>DATHFS010000539.1:0-2444 GCA_035317975.1 Cyclobacteriaceae bacterium
CAACCATTACCGGCCGTCTAAACTTAAATGCATTGGGAGCTCCACTTCAACACTTCAACACTTAAGCACTTCAACACATTAACACTTCAACACATTTAAATATTAAACCAAGGCCGCATTTTCAAACACAGGGTAATCTGAATAGCCCTCAGCACCCGCTGAATAGAAAAGATCAAATTTAGGCGAGTTCAATGGCAACCGGTTTTTGTACCGGTTCACCAGGTCAGGGTTGGCAAGGAAAGGCCTCCCAAATGCTACCAGGTTCGCGGTTCCGTTTTTGATAGCAGCTTCCGCCCGCTCAGGATCGTAGCCGCCGGAAAGAATCAGGGAGCCTTTAAAGTTATGGCGGATCGTATTGACCAGCGATTCCGGTACTTTTTGCCCCGTCATGGCGGAATGGTCAACCAGGTGCAAATAGAGAATGCCAAGGTCGTTTAGACTCCTGGAGAGGTAGTCATACATCGCCTCCGCATCAGGATAGACGGGTGTTTCATTAGACAAACCAAATGGAGACAAGCGAATGCCTACTTTCTCTTTTCCAATGGCGTTGACTATTCCTTCTGTTACTTCGAGCAGGAACCTCGACCTGTTTTCAATGCTGCCGCCATATTCATCTGTTCTGCGGTTGCTGTTCGGGTTAAGGAATTGCTTGACGAGGTATCCGTTGGCGCCGTGGATTTCAACTCCGTCAAATCCGGCCTCGATTGCATTTTTCGACGCTTGTATGTGTTCCTCGATCGTATGCCGGATATCATCGCGGGTCATCTCTCTGGCTATCGGAACTTCCTGAAGACCGTTCTTGTCGGTCCACAATTTTGTTGTTTCCAATTTTACAGCAGACGGGGCGAGCACTTCAGCACCTTGTGGCAGGTTGTCAGGATGAGCCACCCTTCCGGTGTGCATGAGTTGAAGCACGATCTTTCCTCCCTTGTCATGCACGGCTTTCGTGATTTTCTTCCACCCATTGATTTGTTCTTTATTAAAAATTCCAGGGATGCGTGGGTATCCCAGACCATTCGGTGAAGGCGAAGTTCCCTCGGTAATGATAAGTCCTGCTCCCGCACGCTGTGCATAATATTCGGCCATAAGGTCATTCGGGATGTTTTGAAGGGCGCGGGAACGCGTTAAAGGTGCCATGACCATCCGGTTTTTCAGGTCCAGATTGCCGATTCGCGCAGGAGAAAATAGTTGAGTCATAAGACAATACGATTTAGTTTTTTATGAGTTCTTTTTGGTCAATAAAAATTTCAGGTTTTCTGAGGAATGCCGCTACCCACACCAGGACGAGAATAAGGATTGGGGTTAAGATCGGATTTCCATGGGACAATTCGGTGGCCAGGGCTCCGGCGAAGTAACTGATGACGAGGAGAAAGCCAATTTTGGAAGTCTTGGGAAACACGAACAAGACCGTAAAAACGATTTCCATCGTACCCAAGAGGGGGATATAAGGCCCTACGCCCAATTTGGTCATTCCTTCAACGATCATAGGCGCTCCTGAAAGCTTAAAGATGCCACTGCTTAGAATTAATAAGCCTGCAATCCCCGTCAGTACCCAGCCTACTACACTCCTCGGTTTACTTTTCATAGTTATCTTAAATTTAGGTTTAATTGAAACATTAATATATTTACAACTGTCAATGTATCCAAACAAAAAAAAGGATCAATCGTTCCGCAAATGCTCCAAAAATTTCAAATAATTTTCAAGAACCGCCTCATTGATGGTGTATTTGAGGTTTCTGCCCTCCTTTTGGGTCTCAACGAGGCCGGCCTCGACCAGGATTTTCACATGATGGGAGACGGATGGCTGTGATAGATCAATCACGTCGGTGATTTCGGCACATTGGGCGCTGCCTCCCTTTTTAGTGATATGTCCCAGGATCAGAAGACGGCTTTTATCGCCCAAGGCCTTGGAAATCTTCTCAATGGATTTTAGATCGATAGCCATATAATAGCAGGTATGTAAACCTACTAAGGTTTTTGGTACTTAAAAAGTTCGGCGCCAGGCTCTAAGCGCTACCCTATCGTGCGGTGATCACGGCAGGGAAATTCGTAAAATGGATTTCCGCCTCCAGGGCGTAATGATCGGAAAGATCTTCGTGATGGGCATGCCATCGATTTTTGATGACCTTGATTTGCCGGTGGGGGGAATCAATCCAGGCTCCATTTTTACGAAGAAGGATGTAATCAATGAGATCCTTGCCTGTTCCTTTTTCTACGTGGAGGTCGTTGTTAAGGCGGTCATAGGTGAATTTGTTATTTCCGGTCAAATCACCGTCGGATGCATCCAGCGCGGTTAACATAAAGTGATAACTCTCCTGCGATGAATTCTTGTTGATATTGAAGTCTCCGCAGAGAAGTTGAGGAGTACAGTCCTTTTTATTTGGCTTCAGGAGCCGTTCATAAAACTCAACACACTGAGCATGACGAAGCCAGGCGCCTCCTGA
>DATHFS010000540.1:0-2524 GCA_035317975.1 Cyclobacteriaceae bacterium
AGAAATCTGTCTGGTGCAGGGGTTCCGGCCGGAAACCTGGATCGAATATTCATCATGAAAAGCGACGGTGCAAGCAGGCGGATCATTTAATCAGGAAAACCTGGTATCGTTTCCTTTAGGAATACCGGACTTTGGACTACTATTAGTTCAATGAAGCGAATTACTATTCTCCTGGTCGATGATGAAGGATTATTCAGGGAGGGCCTCCGGTCCTTGCTTGAAAAGGAGGATTTTGTTAAAGAAATATATGAAGCAGGCAATGCCTTTGATTTCGAGCAACAACTCCTGCTTCATTCAGTTGATATTATACTTTTGGATATAAAGCTTCCGGGAATGAGAGGACTTGAACTGCTTTCGAATTTGAACGCCAGGATAGAGCATCCTAAAGTAATTGCCGTTACCGGCCTGGAAGGGGTTGAGCTGATCATCAACCTATTAAAAGCAGGGATCAATGGGATTGTATTCAAACTGGATGGGTATTCCGAGATCGTCAAAACGATCCAGGAAGTAATGAAAACGGGAAATTATTTCCAGGAAAAGACGATGCGTGCCATTCAGGTCAATGCCCATCGTTGGGACAAAGTCCCGACCGTTTCCCTCACTTTTCAGGAAACGGAGATACTAAAGGCAATTTCCCGTGGACTAACGACCAAAGCAATTGCTGCCGAGTTGAAGATGACCGATGCAACGGCAGAGACATACCGTATACGGTTGATCAAGAAGCTCGGTGTGCCGAACACGGCGGCGCTGTTGGCTTATGCTTATACAAATGGGATTCTCTAGAGATCCCGGGAAAGACGTTCTTTGATAGAATATTCCACCCTCGCCAGCAACCCGCCTTTGCCTTGCGAATAGTGGATGAACGCTCCGATCGCCTCACTTCTCATTTTTAGCGTGTTGTGTTTCCTTTTGAGGACGGCGATAAATTCCGGGACTTTCGAAAACCCGATGCCGTCATCTTCTACTTCAATGGTAAGCAATTCGGGCAGCCATGAAAACCGGACCCACACATGCCAGGCGGAAGAATGCTTATAGGCGTTGTGAATGAGTTCCTGGACGATCCGGGAAAGATAGGTTTCTGCAAGCGCCGTCAGCTTTCCTTCCACGCCAGTGGATTCAAAGTGCACATTTCCTGTTCCGGGCCTTTCCATATTCTGGCAAAGCAAAGCAATACCCTGCCCGAATGAGTTGTCCTCCGTCCGGACCGGCAGGAGTTTTCTGGAGATCTTTCTCACCGATTGGATCACCTCCTGAAAGTCGCCCTTCATGCCGACCAACAGCGCCTCAGCCTGAGCCCGTTCAGGTAAGGCCCGTTCCAGGCGGTCGAGTGAAAGCCCGAAGACAGAGAGTCGTTGAATCAGGTCGTCGTGCAATTCGGCCCCCATTTCTGAGATGATGTGCTCGCAGGCCTCCATCGCTTGCCGGGAGATTTCTGCTTCCTGTTTTTCTTTTGAGAATAAGAGGTTCATTGGCTTAAATAATAAAACCGTTTCGATTTGAGAATGAAATCGGGACGCAGTTACCATATGGTAAGTCGTCGATAGTGGGTGCTAACCTTGCTCGTTACGTCCCCAGACACTAAATTAAAGATTCTAATCAAACTGCCACCAGGCCGATCCAAAATGCTACGTAAAACAACCCTGACGTTTCTGGGGTGCCTGTTACTGGGCGTACAGGCGCAGTCCCAGAAAATTGACTCCTTAAAAAATGCGTTGCTGCATCAAAGCGGCGAGGAGCGGTTTTCCATCCTCTATGACATAGTGTTTGAGTATTTGGGCAAGGAGGATTTTCCGGAGGCGTTGAAATACATCGAAGAGGCACAACAGGTTGCTGGCAGATATGATGATAGTCTTCACATTGTTAAGGCGGGGAGGGTGAAGGGGATGATTCTTCAAAAGCTTGATAGAACGGCAGACGCTATCAACGAACTTCAAAAAGTAATTTTCATTTCTCAAAGACATAAATTCGAAGCCGACCATGAGGCTATACTAAATGGACTTGCTGTCGCTTATACTTTTCAGGCAAAGTACGATAAGGCCTTACAATATCATTTTGATTGCCTGACGATGCGCGAAAAAAGAGGGAATCATGAAGACATCTGCATCACCCTCAACAATATCGGGATGGTGTACTATAAACTTAAAAATAGTGAAAAGGCGCTAGAGTATTATAAAAGGACGCTTGAGGAATCCAATCAAATTAACGTTAAACAGGGCTTTGATTATAAGGATCGCTTGCTGATCAATATTGGTCTCTGCAATAACGCCCTTGAGGATTTCGAATCTGCGGTGAAGTTTATCCAGGAGGGAATGAAACTCTGTGCTCCTGAATGCAGCGATCAGACAATAATGCAGGGAGAATTTGGATTAGGCGTCTCGCTGTTAAGTCTTGACAAACCAAAAGAGGCCGAAGGTCATTTTCTAAACTCTTATCACTTTGCAAAGAATCAAAATGATAAGAGATTTCAGCTCGAGAATTTGATTTACCTGGCCAAAATTAAGATTACAGCTAGCCTTTATGAACC
>DATHFS010000541.1:0-2179 GCA_035317975.1 Cyclobacteriaceae bacterium
TTGATGCTTTCGTATTTCATTATGGCTGGGTCAAGGACCCCCGAACCATGCATGCCAAAATGCAGGGTTGGTTGCACTTTTACAACGATGATCAATGGATTGAAAAACATGCTACACCCGTAACCGAATTTGATTTTAGCAAGGTGGATTCTTTGGCACTGTTCAACGAGACTCACCCTGCTGTCATGAAGGATCGAATCGGTAGGTTGAATTGGAAATTTGACCATAATATCTCCATGAATCGCTACACCTCAAAAGAGCGAATAAAGCGATTCATCAGCAGGCTGCTGGGATTTCGCATTGGGGAATACAAGAATTATAGAATAGTTTAACCATCATGAAAATCAGCGCCTTTACGTACATCCGCAACGGGCTTGACTATTTCTATCCGTTTCTTGAGTCCATTCAATCTGTTTTGCCCATTGTTGACGAGGCCGTTGTCGTTGTCGGGGACTCCACCGACGGCACGCGAGAGGCCATCCTGAATCTGAATTCAACAAAAATAAAGATCGTAGACAGTATTTGGGATATGAACTTGCGCGAAGGTGGAAAAATCTTTGCACAGCAGTCGAATTTGGGTTTTGATGCTGCGACGGGAGATTGGGTGATCCACGTCCAGGCCGACGAGGTTCTCCATGAGAATGATATTTCAAGACTCAAGGACTACATTATCAAATTCGACAAAGATCCGCGGGTGGAGGGACTGCTTTTTCCTTTCCTGAATTTTCATGGAGACTATGATCACATCAGCACGGGCCGCAAATCAGAAAGGTTTGAGGTAAGAGCGTTCAGAAACAATCCATTGATTCGTTCTTACCGGGACTCTCAAGGATTCAGAAAATACACCTCGCAGCATGCTTATTTGAGTGGTGAAAAAGGAACGAAGCTTCGTGTAGTAAAGCTCGATGTGCCGGTCTATCACTATCCTTTTGTGAGGCCTCCGGAGATCATGAAAAACAAGATTGCCGCATTCATGAGCTTTTACCATGACGATCAGGCCATGGCCGGCAAAAGTCAATACATTCAGGAATTTGACTATAATGAAGTTCACACATTGGACGTATTCACCGGAACCCATCCGGGGGTCATGTTGCCGACCATTCAAAAAAAGAACTGGACTTTTAAGTATGACCCTTCCAAGGCCGATATCTCACTCCGGTACAGGATCCTGAATAAAATTGAAGCATTGACCGGCTACCGGATTGGAGAGTACAAGAATTACAAAATAATCTGACGGGGCTCTCCCCAGGACCTTGCTTCTACCCGCTTTTTGCTATTTTTGAAGCCTTTATGGAAGAAGCACCACGCCAGCATTACCCTGAAAAGGAGAAAAATGAGATTTTCAATAACGAATTTCTGCCCCATATTCGTTCCATGTACAATTTTGGCTATCGCCTCACCCTCGACCAGGACGATGCCAAGGACCTGGTTCAGGATACCTACCTGAAGGCCTATCGCTTCATAGAATCATTCCAAAAAGGAACTAATGCCAAGGCATGGCTGTTCCGAATCTTGAAAAACAGTTTCATCAACGATTATCGCAAGAAGAGCAAAGAACCTTCGAAAGTCGATTATCAGGAAGTTGAGACATACTACAATTCGGAAGACGTAGATCGCCAGATTACGCCCGACTTGCGGGTTGAAGCGCTCAAAGACATGATTGGCGATGAGATTTCCAACGCGCTGAATGCATTGGACGTGGATTTCAGAACCGTGATCATTCTCTGCGACCTGGAGGGTTTTAAATACGAAGAGATGGCCAAGATTTTAGATATACCGATTGGGACTGTGAGAAGCCGGCTTCACCGAGCACGGCAGTTGCTAAAAGAAAAATTAAGCGAATACGCCAAACAAATGGGTTATAAAAACACGTAAGCTTATGAGCCAACTAACCAACCCTTTCATCCAGCCCGGTGGCACAAAGCCTTCGTGCATGCAGATGCTTCAGATCATCCTGGATGAGGAAGCCACTCCTGAGCAAAAGGCATTTTTCGCCGGTCATATGGACAAATGCATGCCCTGTTTCAAAACCTATGAAGTGGACATGACCATCAAAGAAATGTTGAGAATTAAATGCCGTGGGGATCAGGTATCGCAAGACCTGGTCGAGCAACTAAAAAATCAGATCAAACAAAAAATGGCTATTTGATGCCCGGTAAAGCGCTGATTTTTTCCGCAC